>DATMHB010000656.1:0-6957 GCA_035555175.1 Flavisolibacter sp.
CGGACAGCATAAGTGAAAGCCGCGAGCACGATGCCGTAAATGATGGCGCTGATCAATGCTGCAAGGATGGAACTTCCATTAAAGTTGTTCGCATCGCTTAGCAACTGCACGATCAGCGTGGTCAGTGCGCCATAAACAAGGGTTGTGGTGAATGTGGCCTTATCCTCTCTTTCACGTGCCATGCGTACGAGCGCCACCACTGACAGCCCGATCCAGATGGCATAGGCATAGAAGGAGCCTGCAAATGCATAGTCCCGTTCGCGTGGCTGGCCGCCCGGCTGATTAAGATAAACGACGATCGCGAGTCCGGTGAAAAAGAAAAGGAGGAAGGTCACCACCCAGTCGCGGCGGTCGCGCAGGAAATGGTAGATGCAGCCGATGACGCCGAGTATAAACGGGATCAGGAAGAGCGTATTCTTTGCTTTATTGTCCCTGATGCTTGCAGGCATTTTCGACTGGTCGCCAAGGCGGGCATTGTCAATTATAGAAATGCCGGTTATCCAGTTGCCGTCGCGCCTGTTGCCAAAGCCCTGCAGGTCGTTCTGCCTGCCTGCGAAATTCCACATGAAATAACGCCAGTACATGAAGCCCATCTGGTAAGTAAAGAACCAGCGCATATTATCCAAATACGATGGCGCTTCTACGGCGATGGGAGCCCCCGCCTGCACCACCTGGCCAGGCAGCACTTTCGGGCGGTAATTATCAGGCAATGGGTACTGGTCCTGCTTACCTGTCTGGTCTATCGTGTAAATAACATTGTTGTCTTCATCTACATCCCTTACCTGGCTCAGTTCTTTTGCACTTACGACGCCGAGGTTCAGCCATTGCATATAAAAGTCCGCATGACCCTGCTCGTTAGTGGGATCCCAAACGCGCGGGAACAGTTGAATATCCCTGCTCTTGTATTTCGGTTCGCTCTCCCTGCCTAATTCAATGTAACGGTCATCGCCCTTCGCATAGTTCATCTTGCCTTCACTGAACACCACATTGCCTTGCTCGTCTCTTTCGTACTGCGCAACGAAGTGAGGTCCCATCACGATCGGCTGTGACCCATACTGCTCCCGGCCCAGGTAATAAACAAGGCTCATCGGGTTGTCGACATTGTTCATGTCGAGAGAGGGGTTGGCATTAGAACGCTCCATCGTTGTTACATAGGTGGAGTAACCGAGCATCATGAAGGCAAAGCACCAGAGGCCCAGGCGCAGGTAAGACCAGTTGTTCTTATTGGCCCAGCGAAGTCCGAGCCAAATGAGCACAGCCAGCAGAACGAAGAAGAACACAAAGCCGGAAAAGAAGGGAAGGTGAAAGCTGTTGACAAAAAATATATCGAACCGGCCGGCGATCTTAACGCTCCACTGTATCACCACTACCTGTACAATGCCCGTGATGGTGCAGCCCAACAGGAAAGCCCAGATCGATCCCTTGCGCGTGTAGTTGTACCGTTTAAAATAATATACCATCACGGCTGCCGGAATCACAAGCAGACCAAGAAGGTGAACTCCGATTGAAAGTCCAAGTGAGAAGAAAAGAAAAACGATCCAGCGGTCGGCCCGGTTTCGCAAATTGCGGTCGGTGCCTGCGGCATCATCGGCCCTTTCCCATTTGAGAATGGCCCAGAAGGCAAGTGCGGTGAACAGCGAGGAAAGCGCATACACTTCACCCTCCACGGCACTGAACCAGAAAGAATCTGAAAATGTATAGGCCATGGCGCCAACAAGGCCCGCGCCCATGATCGTGGCGGTTTGTGATCCATCGGGCTCCTGGCGGAATCCGGTCATCAGCTTACGCGCAAAATGCGTGATGGTCCAAAAGAGGAAAAGTATCGTAAAGCCACTGGCGAGCGCATTCATGATGTTCACTGCCTTTGCGGCGCCAAGCGGGTCATTACCGAAGAGGATGATGAAGAAGCGGCCAAGGAGAACGAACAGGGGTGCACCCGGAGGGTGGGGCAACTGTACTTTGTAACAGGCAGAAACAAATTCGCCGCAGTCCCAGAAGCTGCCTCTTTTTTCTGCTGTGAGTATGTAAACGAGGGAGGCCATTGCACACACGATCCATCCGGCAATGTTGTTGACTTTTCTAAAATTCATACGAGGTGGTTAGTTTATATCCTGTCGCGGGACAGGCAAAAATAGGGAAGCGGCTAAATTAAGAGCAAAACCGTATGAAATAAAAGTTAAAGCGTGTTAAGAACTACCGAACGCAAGGAGCGCAAGGATCGCAAAGTGTACGCAAAGGGTCTGTACCCGTGTCTGCGCCGGTTCGATCTTTGTGTTTCAAATTCTCAGTCGAAGAAAACCTTCACGGTTTGATAGAACAACCGGTTCTGCACCATGGAGGAGACCTGCTGGCTGCTGCTCTCGTTATAGCCCTTCAAACCAAAGAGACCTGCAGCATTTCCTTTGTTGATCGCTATCTCCATGTAACCCGCGCTGTTGAAAAGAACCAGCTTCTCACCCTGCGGAACGTCGGCATAGGAGCCGCTGATCCTTTCAATCATCTCATCCCTTTTGAATACAATTTTAAAGCGCCGTCCTTTGCGCTGCTGCTCGAACTGCTCCTGTGTGATATTCACGATCACATTCTCGAAATTATCGATGAAGATGATCTGGCCTTCGATCCAGTCTTCGCCCAAAGTGGGACGTAGCGGATTCTTTTCAATATAAGTTGTATCGGGAACACCGATATTTTGTACAGGTTCACCATTCATTAGTTTGGTTACAGCCTTCGCGGCCACATCGATGCAGTATAAAGTGTTTTTGATCGCCGCTTTTTCAAGCGGGATGCCGATCACCATTTCGGGTTTTTCTTCCAGGATCATACCCATCAGGCCATTGTCGGCACAAACGAGGTATTGGTCGCGGTGAAAGGCAAAAAGCAGTTGCTCGGGCTTGGATTCAAAAAGGTTTACCAGCACAATATGATAGGTGAACTCCGGAAAATTTTTGATAGCATTCCGGCATACATATGCGGCCTGCGGATAATTAAAAGGCGAAAGCTTATGTGTAATATCGACGATCTGGAATTCGGGATTGATGCGTAGCAGGCGGCCCTTCACAGCACCAACAAGATAGTCTTGTTCACCAATATCCGATGTAAGCGTCAATAAGGGCATTCTTGTTTTTGCGGATTTATTGAAATGCAAAACGTGTGATGGAGCATGCTAACCGGTTCTGGATTTTACATTGCGCGTTCTGCATTTCAAAGATTTATTTTTGGATTTTACCAGTTCTCTCTGCGCTTCCGCGCTCCACCTTATTTAACGAGCCTGCCTTCCTTGAAAAAAAACTTTCTGACCAGACTGTCGGCAAGTCCGGGGAAAAATTTATTCATGAACACGGTGCGCTTGCCGCTAAAGGTGAGCACCAGTGTGCGTTTTTTATTTTCGATCGCATTCATAATGTGCCGCGCACATTCTGCTGCTGTCATCAGCTTGCCCTCGTCCAATGGGCTTTCGCCCTGCTGCTGCCCCTTGCTGTTCAATGCAGCATTGCGGATGTTCGATGCCGTGAATCCGGGGCAAACCCACATCACATGAACGCCATCGGCGGACAGCTCGGTACGGATCGCCTCAAGCCATCCCTGCAGTGCAAACTTGGAAGCGGAATAACCACTCCGTCCGGGCAGTCCGCGATAGCCTGCAATGGAAGAAACGCCTACGATGGTGCCCTTTCTTTTAATGATGGATTCCAGCGCGTATTTCGTACAATAAACTACGCCAAAGAAATTAATATCCATAACCTTTCTGATCACATCTATGGAGGTATCCTTCAGGAGGGCGCGCATGGATATGCCTGCATTGTTGATGAGTACATCGATGCCCCCGAATACCGTGATGGTTGATTCGATAAAATGGCGGCAGTCATTCTCAATGCTCACATCTGCCACTACCGTGTGAAGGGGGTAGGAGGGATATTCGGATTGAAGGTGGTATAGCTTGTCATGGTGACGTCCACAGGTGGCCACCCTGGCGCCGGCCGCAAGCAGAGCGTCAACGAGTGCTTTACCAATGCCGTCGGTTCCACCGGTAACTGCCACTACCTTGTTCTGAAAAAATTTTGCCTTAATCTCCGTTCGTTGCGCAAACCTAGGAATTTCAATCCTTACTGCCGCGTCACAAAGTCAAAATTCATCCCGCCGCGCCGTGACAAATTCAAAAGTCAAAATTCAAAAGTCAAAAATCCTAGAGCAGCAACATTTACTATACGTACGCAATCATTCCTACGGAGCACTAACTAAGACTGCATTAAAGCATTAAATGTCGAAATGCTTACTACCCCCTCTTCGAACAGAGGATCTGGTCCACCGCCTTAATTCCGTGGGTATCTTAACGACATTTATTCTTTAAAGAAGGTCTAACGGAATACAGCGCCTTTCGTTGCGTCGCATAGCACGAAGAGGAGTCTATGACCTTAGGACCTTCGAATATCGGGGTGCTGCAGAGCGCCGATTCATAAGAGGCGGCCTTTGGATTTAATGACTGGCGCGCATTGAATCGGCTTGAACTTTTGGCTCCACCTTTTGTTTCAAGACAAAAGGTTGGAAAAAGAAAATAACAACCTTTAAGGAACCTCCGCAAAAGAGAACTGTGCGCGGCTCCCTTTCAGGGGCGATCATATACGAGTTGGGACGGGGTGGAGTTCAGCCGGTTGCCGTTGATGTGCTCCTTGCAGTAGCGGTTTAAACGCAAAGAACGCGAAGGACGCAAAGCAGAGAACGCAAAGTATATTAGAAGCTTCTTTCCGTTTCAACCTCTGATGTTCACCCCTGTCTCCTCGTGCTTTGGATTTTCGAGGAACACGGGGATTTCAATGAATGGATTCTAAATCCCCGTGTCCGTTAATTCATTATTGACGAAGATACTGTTGTTGACCGCGAGACACGAGGCGGACTGTACCGAGAAGCTTCTTTGCGATACTTTGCGTCCTTCGCGTCCTTGGCGTTTAAATCCTTTTTAATGTAGAAAGAAAGATATAATGCCAACGGCAATCAATACGCTCCCGCTGATCCTTTTTTCGTTGTGCTCGATAAATTTATCACTTAGCAGATGAATGCCTTTGTAGCCCAGGCTTACCAACAGCATGATGCCTGAAATGCTCACGATGGCGTAAATAACCGATAACAGGGTCACCAGCCCCATACCATAGGCACCTGCAGAAAGGAAAAGACTTTCCACTTCAAGGCAGGGAGAAAGAAACATCATGAAAATGAAAATCAGGATCCACTTTCTTTTGCTGCGCTTGTACTGCATAACATCCTTCTGCGAACTATGATGATGATGCGGAAGGTTCACCGTATAATAAATAAGGCCAAAAACAATAAGCAAGATCGAGGACGCTACGTTGATGGCGTTCCCATAGGTCTGCCGTAATTCTTTTCCGATCAGACCCAGCACCAGGCCCAGCACCACCGTGCCCAGCACATGTGCCAGAGCAGAAATAAATGTGATGCCTGTGATCTCACGGATCTTCCACTGCTCCGCCTTAGCCACAGCAACCAGCGGCAGCCAGTGATTGGGGATCAGGGCATGGACCATCGCCAGCAATATGGTTCCGGTAATTACCGTGAACATAACAAAGCCGGGTGGTTACAGTTCAATAACAATCTCTTGATTTGCATATAAAATTGGAGCGCAAAGGTGCGATGATTTTTTTGATTGGTCCGCGCGGCGAGATCAATGCAATAATTCGCAGGGCTTAAGACCCGTGTGTTTTTTGAATGCCGTCGAAAAATGGGAGATGGAAGAATAGCCTAACAGCACCGACACTTCGGTTACCGTTAATCCTTTTTCATACAGGAGATATTTCGCATGTTCCATCCGCTGGCTCTGGTAGAAATCGAAGATGGTCGTTCCAAACATTTCCTTGAATCCTTTTTTCAAATAGCATTCATTCATGGCCACCTTGCGGCTAAGGGCCTTGATGGTTATGGGCTCGCCAATATGCTGCAACAATATTTCGCGCGCGGCACTGATCTTTCCCCTGTCTGCTTCATTTGCCAGGAATTTATGCGCCACCACGTCAATCTCTTTTTTCTCGATACAGTCAAGGCTGTACAAAAGCAGCATCTGCGTTTGGGCATTGACAAAAATATTTTCGAGGTTGCCCGAATAGTTATGGTTCAGCAGGTTCTCCAGCGCGAGCCTCGTACGGCTGCAGAGGGCGACAGTTTTAGTGAAGGAATTTTTGTGTGTAAAGGAAAGTATCTCTTCGCTCAGTGTGTTATTCGTGATCCTTGATTTAACGAGCTGTTCCAGTAAGGTGGATGAAAAAACGAAGCTTAGAAAATCGACACTCTCCACTTTCTCCTCGCAATGGAAAGAGGCGCCGGCCCTGCACTGACCGCATTCCTTCTGGTCGCGGCGGCAGTACATGTTTCCAATGGTGCAGAATTTCAATTCGAGGTGGTTGTCTTCCGGCTTGCGGGGCTCATAATGATACCTGATGACACCCACATCATCCGCTATCCAGTTTTTTGGCCTGGCATATCGTCGAATGGAATAGTGGACAGAGCCGGGGATCTGGCTGTGCGACTGGAATACCAGTTCACTTTGCATCCCGGGATGCTCCAATGGAAGATTCGTGGAAATTGCCTCTTGCATGAGTCGGCAAATTTACTGTTCAAAATTCAAATGGCCGGACCACTTGATCACACTTTCGTCATATTTACTACTTTCGCCAAATGCAGTTAAAAAATTGTACTGATTTTCAACACACACTTGCTTCCGAAATCAAAATCAGTGGTGTTGGGATTCATACAGGGCAGAATGTGGAGATGACCCTGAAGCCGGCGGAGCCAAATACCGGTATTGTTTTTAGAAGGACTGACCTGCCGGGCAGACCGTCGGTAAAGGCGGACGTAGACAATGTTGTGGATACGACGCGCAGCACCACCATTGAAGCGAATGGCGCAAGGGTCAGCACTATTGAACACCTGATGGCTGCACTAACGGGCAAT
>DATMHB010000657.1:0-2819 GCA_035555175.1 Flavisolibacter sp.
GTCTGACATCTTCAAGGCCTCTTCCGTCAAGTCTCACCTTGTCGTTCAGTATCATATCTCTTACCACATGGTACTGCAGGTCGGCCAGGTAATTCTTAACCAGCTTCTTTGTGGCATCGTCAATTTCTTCGCCTTCGGGAAGGTTGGCTTCCCTGGTCAGTGTGTCCTTGATATCTTCAAAAAGTTTTTTGTAACGTTCTTTTCTTTCGCCTTTTGGAAGATTCGCTCTTGAGTCCTGTTCCATTCTTTCTTTGGCCAGTTCATTGACCCTTGTGCGAAGGGTTTCATTCACTTCCGGCTTTGGATAGTCTCTTTTCTTACCGGCTCCTATCATATCCCGCAACTCCTGCTGGGCTTTAATTTGGATGCGAATGGCCTGGTGTGCAATTTCAAGCGCTTTTACAAGGTCCTGCTCGCTGCATTCCTTGGCTTCCCCTTCCACCATCATTATATTTTTTTCGGTGGCGGCAATGATGAAATCCATGTCGGACTTTTCCATGTCACTGCGGGTGGGGTTGATCTTGAACTGTCCGTCGATCCTGCTCACCCTTACTTCGGAGATGATCTCCTGAATGGGAACAGTGGAAACCGCCAGAGCTGCCGACGCCGCGAGGCAAGCGAGTGCATCAGGCATGACCTCGGGGTCTGAAGAGATGAGCGTTACGATCACCTGCACTTCACAGAAATAATCTTCGGGGAAGAGAGGACGCAAGGCACGGTCGATAAGCCTTGAGATAAGAACTTCATAGTCGCTCAACTTTCCTTCCCTTTTAAAGAATGATCCGGGAATTCGTCCTGCCGAGGCAAATTTTTCCATATAATCAACGCTCAATGGAAAGAATTCCTGGCCTGGCTTTGGCTCTTCAGTAGCAACCACGGTTGCAAGAAGAATACTGTTGCCCATTCTAACGCTGACCGATCCGTCTGCCTGCCGGGCCAGTCTGCCGGTCTCGAGGGTTACTTCGCGGCCATCGCCTATATCAAAAGTTTTACTGAATTTTTGTGATAACATAAAATGGATTTGGGGGGTTAGAGATGCGAAAACAAAACGGTATAAAAGCCAAAACCCAACCGGTGCAAGTTGGGATTAGCTTATCATAGTTTTTCCATCTTATTTCCTGATACCGAGTTTCTCAATCAATTCGCGGTAACCCTTCAGGTTGTGCTTCTGGAGGTAGTTCAATAAGCGTCGGCGCTTACCTACGAGTTGCATGAGACCACGGTGCGTGGAGAAATCTTTTTTATTTTCCTGCAGGTGCGCAGAGATTTGAGCAATGCGTTCAGTGATCAACGCAATCTGTCCCTCAATCGATCCTGTGTTGGTTTCTTTGCCGGCAAAGCTTGAAAAAATGCTGGCCTTCTTTTCTTTTGTTACTGACATCGCTGACTTTTTATGCGCCCGGATTGGGCGTTTGTATACTTAGTTATTTTGCGTGCAAAGGTAAGGGAATTTGGCTAAAATTTGGGGTGAAAATTAGCTTTAGCAAGTGATTAAGACTTGCGCCTTCATGCGCTCATTCAAAATGCGCCTGAATCCATGTTATTTTGCGTATGCACGATGAATTATCACAGGATACAAGGGCGATCCTCGGCCTTCAGCTTCCAACCGATCCCCGCTGGGTAGATCTTGCGGGAAAGTCTTTCGAAGAAATCCTTACCGATCATGCCTATTGCGAGCAGAAAGCAGCCACTTCGTGTATTTCACTTATTCAGCGCTACAATCAAAAACAGCGGCTGGTCAATGAGCTGGCTCCTATTGTAAGTGAAGAATGGGGGCATTTCAGGCTCGTCTTATCCGAAATGCAAAAGAGGGGGTTGAGACTTGGCAGGCAGCGGAAAGACGAATACGTGAATGCCCTTTTGCAGTTCTGCAAGACCGGCGGCGCAGAAGAAGGCAGATTGCTGGATCAGTTGCTGATGATGGCTATGATCGAGGCGAGGAGCTGTGAACGATTCAAGCGACTTAGCGAAGGACTGGAAGACGCCTACCTAAGGAAATTCTACCGGCGGTTCATGGAAAGCGAGGCAGGACACTATGCCTTATTTATTGACCTTGCAGAAACCTATATTGAAAAAGAAAAGGTCCAGAAAAGATGGAAAGAATGGTTGGACTACGAAGCATCTGTGATGTCAGGGCTGGACATGAGAGGTGACAGGATCCATTAGCAAGGACATTTTCCCAGACAGCATTAGCTTTCAAAATAGGCGAGTTCCTTTTCGAAATCGAGGTAAGGATGAAGGGCCGTTAGCTGTTTGGTCTTTTCGTAGTAACGCTTAAGGAATTCCTTATGCGCTTCCGACTCCGGATTGAAAGGCTTATGCTGGTGTGCAAGCCGTATCAGATGAATATCCTCCAGTAATCTTCTTGTCTTCTCGTCGAGGCAGGCTTCCGTAAATTTTTCCCATACGTACTGCGAGGCAGCATAATTGGGATGAACCATATCTTCCGCGTAGAAACGGTAGTCTCTCAGGTCGTCGATAACCAGTTCATAGGCAGGAAAATAATACAAACCTTCAAATTTATCGACCAGCTGATGTACGGCCAGAATGAGCGCCGCCTTGCTCCGGTTATTTTCGATCACGCCTTCCCGTAAGTGCCGTACCGGACTGATGGTAAATATGATATTGAGTTTTGGATTGAATGCGGAAAGGCGGTGGATGACTGGATCTAATGTTGCCAACACCTGGTCGGTCGAAAGCAATTTCCTGGAGAACCATGCAGCGGGCGCCTTATGATTATTAGCAGCAACTGATCCTGGTTTTCCGTGCATTGCATTTTCAGTTAGCGTATAAGTGCATGCCGACCCCAATGTGTTCAT
>DATMHB010000658.1:0-4734 GCA_035555175.1 Flavisolibacter sp.
CCCCTCCTTGTGTCGTTAACCTCGTTTACCTCCGCCCACTACTGTATATCTTTGTTCGCCCGCGAGTCTCCCGACAGGGGACTCGCGGCTGGTTCATCATGGCAACGCGAACTCCCGTATCAGAAAAAGGCATCTACTTTATAACATTCACCTGTTACGACTGGAAGCCCCTCATTCGAATTTCAAATACCTACCAGGACGTTTATAAATTTTTTGATGTATTGAACGCAAAAGGATCTAAGGTACTTGGCTACGTAATAATGCCTAACCATCTGCACCTGCTGCTTTATCATAGCAATGAGGAGCACACGCTCAATACCCTGATCGGTAATGGAAAAAGGTTTTTGGCCTATGCGATCATCAAAAGTCTCGAGCAAAAAGACGACCAACAGCTGTTGGAGCGCTTAAGCCGCGCAGTACCTCCATTGGACAAAAAGCGTGGTAAGAAGCATGAGATTTGGAAGGCTGGCTTTGATGTGAAGTGCTGTCGCACGGAGAAGTTCCTTTTACAGAAACTTCATTACATCCATGATAATCCGGTGCGCGGGAAGTGGCACCTGGCCAAAGACAACGAATCTTATGAACATTCTTCCTGCTTGTTTTATTTCCGCCGTACACAGAGGCACTGCGTGGTGACGCATTATGAAGAGGTGTTGGATTGCGAATATATGTATGAGTGAGTCGCGCGTGCCATTGGGCAGAGGCGCGCGCGAAATGGCCGCGAGTCCCCTTCGGGAGACTCGCGGGCAAAGGGCGCGCGGGAGGCGGCGAGTCGCGGGCAAAGCGCTCGCCTGAATACTCTTTCGTTCAGCCTTTGCGGCCTCCGCGTTGTCTTCGTTTAGTCCCGTACGTTATGTCAGACGGGGTCGGACCGCAATGCATAGAGCAGCATTAGTAAATTTTTAAGCGGCTCAGCATAGAGCAATTTGCCCGTAGGGTGGTCGAACCTCACCTCTACATAGAAATCATGAATGCGGTATACCTGAACGAACAGCTGGTCCAACACTACCTCGCCGAGCAATTCTCCGAACTCTTTCAGAAGGTCCAGCCTTCCGCCCAAGCTGAATTGGCAATATTCGCCCTTGGTTATCTTCATGAGACGATCGAGCCGGCTACGATTCTATCCTTCAATATCCGAACCTTTCACGGCTTATTTTAAATTCGACAATACCTGCTGATTGTAAATATCCTTGCTGTGAATATAAGCATGGACCACCGTTGGCTTCGCTCCCAGCTTTTTCTTTTCAGTAGCTGCACCAAAACCCAACAAGATCTTCTTTTTTCGAAGCCGCATGGCACGGAGGACGATCTGGTACAATGCCTGGCGATAAATATTATACGCCTTATTGAATGTGTAGTCGAGGCCAATGATCATCGGGATATATGCATCACCCGAACGATAACAAAGCACCATGCAAACCGGTTCATTGCCAGCCTTCTTTAATTTTAGTATCAACACCTCCCATTTCTTATTATACAGCACCTGCGTGAAAAATTTCTCCGGCAGGTCAAATGTGTTCAATTCAAGGCTGTGCTCCTTCACATTCTGATATAGCTGGTACCAATGTTTTATCTGCGCGGGCGTGGCTGCATCCTGAACTTCTGCCGCAAACTCCTTTTCATATCTCAGCATCGTACTCCTGACATGGCCCTTTGAGCGCTTCGAAAGTGATCCGTAATAATCCGAAGGTCCGGTAGAGCAAACAGGATCGATCATGTAAGATTCGCCCATCGAAAACCTAAAAAAACTATTATCGACCATCAGCTGATCGAAGCTTTCATCGATGCTGTGGAAGTCGCGGATCACGATCTGGTTGGCCTGGTATTGCTCCTGCAGCAAGCCCAGTTTTTCCAGTATCATTTGCATGGCTTCCTTCCATAATCCTGTAGTTCTATCCACAAACAAATGCTCGCCCTCGCTCAGCAGCGAACCACAACACACTACTTTGCTGGTGAGGTAATAAGGATGCAAGGTTCTTACTTCCTCGACCTGGCGTGAAACTCCAGCGGGAGAAAGCATATCATCTTTCCAGATGGCAGTGGTCACGAAAGTGGCCGCAACGATTTTTGCTGCGTTGTCGCGCAGCACAAGGTAATCGAATATCCAATTGTCCTCCGGGCGGTCATTACCGTTAAACGAAGCTTCCAGGGTCTTCAGTCCCGCATGATCAAAATTGCCTTTTCCTTCAAAGATCGCGTCCCACTCGGACTGATCTATCTCATCGATGCATTTTTTATGTTCCATTCTCAGCTGAATGCTTTGGCTGATCACCTGATGAACAGATGCTTCCCATCTGCGTTCCTCCGGCATCGGCATCCTGAATGCTTTATAGATCGGCTCCATCGTCATATTCTCCTCCTGCAAGGCCAGCGAAAGTTCCCTCGCCATCGTCGTTACCATTTCTTCTATCTGCCGGAAGGTATGCAGTCGCGTAATGGTAAACCGGACGCCCGTGTTTTTCATTGGGACCGTTGGAAACACGCCCAGGTTGAGGTAATAACCATTCAACAACATGCGGCGGATCATGTTATGTCCAAGCTTCGGTAGGCTCACGCCTACAAAAAATATGGAAGCTTCTGATTGCGAAACAATGGGCAGGCCATATTTATTCAGCATCAGGTTGGTGAAACGGATCCTGTCGCGCAGTTCTTCCTGCATGGTCTCGATCTCCGGTGACAAATGAATTTTTGCAGCTGCAACGGCAGCACCCAATCCGGATGGCTGCATGGGCCCCGAGCTTAATAGGGGGCTGCCGCAAGTGCGCACTCTTCGTGCCCATTCGGCATCAGGATAAACCATGACGCCGCCACCCGAAGCAAAAGCTTTGTTGAGGGAAGCAGCCAGTATCATTTTAGGATGCATGGCTCTCCCGTTCAATACCGAACCGCGTCCATGCTTCCCCATGATACTTATTCCATGTGCGTCGTCAACATAATAATACAGCTCGGGATACCGGTCCATGAGCGCATATATGTCGTCCACGGGCGCCTGGTCTCCATACATCGAGTATATACCATCGGTCATATACCAGATCTTGCGGTACTTGCTTCGCAAAGACCTGATCCGCTCTTCGAGGATGTCCATACGGTTATGCCGGATCACCTCCGTCTCAACACCTCTTGCCTTCACAAGACTCACGGCCGTTTGCACCGAATTATGCAATTGGTGGTCCATGATGATCACGTCGTCGTCTTTTACCAGAACGGGAATATTTGCAATATGACCGAGAGTAGTTGTCGGCGTTACCACGCAATGGGCATCGAATAGTTTTTCCAGCAGGCGTTCCAATTCTACATAAGGCTTGAGCGAAACATATGCTCTTGATTCCGAGAATTGTGTTCCATACTGATCGATGGCTTCAATGGCCCCCTGCTTCAACCTCACATCGAATTCCAGACCGAGGTAACTGCACGAGCCAAAATTCACGACCTTTCTGCCGGCGATCACAAGCTCATTTCCCGAAAAGCGATCGTCTTCATTATGTAAATGAAGAATGCCCTTCTGTACTCCATACGTTACGATCTGGTCAACCGTGTCGTAAAAGGAATTGGTCTTGCTCATAAAAAAATGTTTAGAGGTTAAATGCCCCAAACTTTCTTTTTTTGAGTACGCATAAAAAGGGTTAAAATGCGGATTTTGAAAACGAGGGTTTGCAAATTTTTCTTAGGTATTTATACGGAGACGCAAGAGGGTCCTATAAAACCGTTGCGATTGTTCCGGTTTCTTTAATTTGGAAGATGTCGTTCATGAAAATGAAAACAAATTTTAATACGGGATACATAGACTACACAATAGAGCAGGGCATTATCATTGCATCCTATAAAAACGGGGTTCATATCAACCTGGATATCGCAAAAGAGATCGTGGAAGCCCGCATCCGGTTCTCAGATAAAAAATCCTATCCTGTCCTCATCAACAGCCAGGGCGTAGTGAGCATGGATAAGGCGGCGAGGGATTATTTTTCATCGGAGCAGGGCATCCGCGGTTTGAAGGCAGCTGCCATCGTGGTGAACTCTCCCTTCAGCTCGTTCTTAGGCAATTTTTTCCTGTGGGTCAACAGAACGCGGTTACCCGTGAAAATTTTTACAAACCACCAGGCTGCTTTTGAGTGGCTTGGTCAGTTTCTTTCGTAATGCAAAACTGTGATCGTCTTGGACGAACGATTTAGAAAAATAAACCGCCTCCTTAGCCTTTATTCACTCGGCAAGTTTGACAATAAGATCGAGCTTTCGCCGAGACTGGATGAAATTGATGCTTTTATTGCCGGCGTGAACATGCTGGGCGAGGAACTGAAGGCCATCACCATTTCCAGGAATTATTTTACCAATATCTTCAATTCAGTATCCGATATGGTGTTCATTCTCGATAAGAAAGGCTTCATTGAACATATCAACAATGCGGCCGCCAACCAGCTGGAATATGCGCCTGAATCGCTCACAAATGTTTTCGTCGACGAGCTGCAGATACCGTCAAAGCGGCCGCTCTATGATGTACTGACGAAAGAATTAAAAAAGGAAAAGCAAGGCATCAGAAAGGACACAACATTCTTAACCGCTTCCGGCAAGGCCATACCCGTGCGCATCACAGCAGCACCGCTGGTCGATCCGTCGAAGAAAAAATCCGGCATCCTGCTCACGGCGCGCGATATCACTCATGAGCTCAAGACGGAAAAGCTGGTGATCAGGGCGATCATCGATACGCAGGAAAAAGAACAAAGGAGGCTTGCACAGGAT
>DATMHB010000659.1:0-3510 GCA_035555175.1 Flavisolibacter sp.
GATTATTACAAGCTGAGCGATGCGAACCAAAAGACAGAAACAGAAGATCTGAAGCGGTTTATTGTCGACCACCCCGATGCGTTTGCTTCAGTTTATTTATTAAATAGTTATTCAACCACGCTGGACATGTCCGACCTTGAAAGCCTGTATGCATCATTATCGCCTAAGTATAAGGATACGCGCAGCGGCCAGTCGGTCGCGAAAGGAATAGAAGCACGGAAGATCACGGCGATCGGCAAGACGGCGCCCGACTTTATGCAGCCCGACACATCGGGAAATACCGTTAAGCTCACTGATCTGCGTGGGAAATATGTATTGGTTGATTTCTGGGCATCCTGGTGTGGCCCCTGCCGCGCTGAAAATCCGAACCTCGTAAAAACTTTTACAAGGTATAAGGACAAGGGATTTACCGTATTGGGCGTTTCACTCGACCAGCCGGGCAAAAAAGATGCATCGCTGGCTGCTATTCACAAGGACGGACTTACATGGACACAGGTTTCTGACCTGAAGTTCTGGGACAATGAAGCGGCTGTCCTGTATGGTATCAAAGCCATCCCTTCCAATTTGCTGCTTGATCCGCAGGGTAAAATCATAGCGAAGGATTTACGGGGAGAGGAACTGGCCAAAAAGCTTTCCGAGTTGTTCGGGGGATGATATTCACAACGAACTCATTTTATTAAAATCGTTTTATGTTCAGCAAATTCATTTATCTGCAACTAAGTTTCCTGATGATGGCAGGCTTTGCCAATGCCCAGGAAAAGCCATTCACCATTGCCGGGAACATTAAAGGGAAAACAAGCGGTTATATTTACTTATCCTATAACGGGAGAGACTATGACAGTTCATTGATCAATAGCGGCCGCTTCTCCTTTAAAGGAAATTTAAGCGGTCCCGCGCAGGCCATGGTGATGATGGATCGGAACGCAAGATTTTTTGATAAATATGTGCAGCTTTATATTACCCCGGGAGCGATGAAGCTTTCTCTGGATTACGACAATTTCACTGATGGAGCGGTGCTCAGCGGATCTTTGGTACAGGCCGAGGCGGATGTCCTCAACAAATCAAGAGCGCCCGTTATGGCAAAGATCAAACCGCTTTCCGACGCTTACAATAAGGTGAACAATGCATACATCGATGCCATCAAAGCAAAGAAGGACGAGGCTACGCTTGCGGCGCTAAAAGATGCCGCCAATCAGGCGAAAGACCTGATGGACCCATATTATGAGCAGTTGGCGGAAGTTGACAGGGTATTCATGGACAGCCATCCCGGCTCTTATGTCACTGCTTCCATTTTGCGTTACAGGATCAGTGCAATGCCATTGCAGGAAGGAGAGGCGCGTTTCAGCAAATTGACAGATGCAGTAAAGAACAGCAGCCTTGGTAAGGAGATAAAAACTGAGCTCGACGGACTGCGCATGGGCTCACCTGGAGCAAAAGCATTCGTGTTTGCATCCAGCGAGCTAAGGGGCGCTTCCTTAAGTCTCGCAGATTACAAAGGAAAATATGTGCTGCTCGACTTCTGGGCATCGTGGTGTGTTCCGTGCCGCAAAGGAAATCCTCACCTTTTATCGCTTTACTCAAAATACAGGGATAAAGGATTTGAGATCATCGGCATCTCCGACGACGATTCAAAGCCTGAGGCCTGGCAGAAAGCAGTGGACAAGGACGGCATCGGCGTATGGAAGCATGTGCTGAGAGGATTAAAATGGAACGGTAATATGCCGGACAGATCTACTGATATCAGTGATAATTACGGCATCCATTCTTTGCCTACAAAAATTCTGATAGATCCGGATGGCGTCATCATTGGCCGGTACGGGGGTGGTGGCGAAAGCGACGAGGCAATGGATAAAAAACTTTCGGAAATTTTCGGTGGTTAACGGTTTAAGCAAGTTTATGATCCATAAGCTCAGGATTTTTTTATTTGATGTTTTCGACTTTCTGTTATTTGTCATTGATGTTAGCCGGGAAGAAATCCGGAAAAATTAAAAAGATATCGGAACTGGTTTTTCAACGGATCAAATACATTCACCAGGTATCCGAACAATCAAAAACGACGATCATGTTATCAAAATCAAAAGGACTCATAGTTGTTCTTATTTTTTTCAGCGCAGTATCGCACGCTCAACGGGCAAAAGTTTCAGGTGAAATTGCCGGATTAAAAGAGCCAATACTGATTTTTAACCATAGTATCGGTGAAGAATCAAGGATCGACACCGTTAAGGTTACAAACGGAAAATTTAGCTGGGAAGCCGCGATGCCCGAGCCTCAAAGAGTTTATATTTTTTTCCCAAACCGGGTCGTGCAGTTCTTTGCAGAAAATGGCAGCATCCGGATCAACGGCCATGCAGATTCGCTGCAACAGCTCCGGATCAAAGGCTCTAAGACGCAGGATGAAGCAGACGCCTACGAAAGATCATTGAAAGACCTCACGGACCAGGAAATGCCGCTTTATCAGAAATATGGCAAAGTGAGCAAGGAGGAACAAATAGCGCTGGAAGCAAAGCTCGACGACCTGCGCATGCAAAAAAGGGCGAGGGCAAACCAGTACGTCGCAGCGCATCCTAAAAGCGCATACAGTGTAAGCCTTGTATCCGACAGGGCGACGATGGGTGAATTCAACGAAGTAAAAAATATTTATGATCTGCTCGACCCATCCATGCAGCAATCGGTTGCCGGCAGGCACATTGCCAATCGCCTTACCATCCTGCGACGGAGCATGATAGGAGCACCCATGCTGAATTTCACGCAAAACAATACCGAAGGTCAGCCGGTGCGCTTTGCCGACTTCCGGGGCAAATACGTATTTGTTGATTTCTGGGCTTCCTGGTGTGGTCCGTGCCGCGCCGAAAATCCCAATCTATTGAACGCCTATAACAATTACCGAAACAAAAATTTTACGGTGATCGGCGTATCGCTTGACGATAACGGCGACAAATGGAAGAAGGCTATTAAAGACGATAATATGCCGTGGACACAGCTGTCTGATTTAAAAGGATGGGCAAATGAAGTTTCCACCTATTACGGCATCCAGGGCATTCCCAGCAGTTTGCTCATCGATCTGCAGGGAAACATTATTGCAAGGAACTTGAGAGGAGAAGCGCTCAATAAAAAGCTGGCCGATCTATTTGGCGAATGATCCGAAGCCATGAAGACGATAAGCCGCTTCTGCGTTCTAAAGATAAAGGCAGGTGAAAGAATGATTAAAACGGTTGACAAGCTAAATGCATTGCTTCGTTTGCAGCTGTAAACGATCGCGGGGGTGAACGAATCTTTAAATGATAAACACAATGAAAAAAATAAAAATAATTCTTCTTGGCTCTTTGCTGTTCAATGTTTTCAACAACGCCCAGGCGCAAATTAAAAATGCAGCCTATATCGTAAAGGGCACAATAAAGGGCATCCGGGAGGGAACGGTCAAGCTGGTAGGTTATAATGAAGATGACCGCACTTCTGCAACGATAGACAGCGCAAGATTTAAGGGCGGGTCTTTTGTCTTGAGAGGAAGGG
>DATMHB010000660.1:0-7741 GCA_035555175.1 Flavisolibacter sp.
ATGGCTCAAGTGTAATTGCATTTTTTCAAAAAGGGTTCCGCTATTATTTCAACGCGTCGTACAAATGGAGCAAGAAATTTTCCACTTCATTGCGATGGTCCGGTTTGATTTATCAAAACCAGGATCAAATAGGCTCTGGTCTCGACCTCATCCAAGGCAGAAAAAAAGAGGAAATAAAAATTCAACTGCTTCTCATTTTGTAAAAAAATTTCAGCCTCGAAATTTTTTCAATTGAAATTCGTTTAACTTGGCGCAGCATTTTCAAAAGACATCCTGTCTTTGTAAGACTTGCTCCAAACTTAGATACCAAAACGCTGCTGGAAGTTTTTCATTTACATTAAACACTTACATTCATGAGAAGAATTGTATCACTCCTCTCTATGCTTGTGCTATGCAGTATTATGGCACTCGCACAAACCCGTACAGTTACCGGACGTGTAACAGATGCTCAGGGAAAAGGGGTTCCCTTTGCTTCCGTAACCATTAAGGGCACGACCACCGGAGTTTCAGCAGATGAAACTGGTGCGTTCTCGATCCAGGCAGCTCCGAATTCTGTACTCGTATTCAGTGCAGCAGGTTTCCAGCCAATTGAAGTTAACATCGGAAACCAGACAACCATCAGCGCTACCATCAACAACCAGTCGGCATTGACCGAAGTAGTTGTTACTGCTTTGGGTCAGTCACGAAGCAGGGCAAAAGTGGGCTACACAACACAAACATTCAACACCGAAGCTATCAACCGTGCGGCTCCTGTAAGTGCCCTTGAAGGACTTCAGGGTAAAGTGGCAGGTGCCGACATTTCACATGTTGGCGGACCTGGTGCCTCTACCAAAGTGGTGTTGAGAGGTTACGGTAATATTGCCGGCGCCAACAACCAGCCTTTATATGTTATTGATGGCGTTCCGCTCAACGATGCGCGTTTTGGTGCATCAAGCGTGTCTGACTTTGGTAACGCAGCAAGCGACATCAACCCCAACGACATCGAAACGATTACCATCCTGAAAGGAACTGCTGCGGCTTCGCTCTACGGTTCACTGGCGAGGAATGGTGCGATCATGATCACCACAAAGCGCGGACGTGCAGGTAAATTAAGAGTAGATTATAATGGATCTGCCAACTTCAGCCAGGTAGGAAAGCTGCCTGAGTTCCAGAAAACTTTCGGTCAGGGCTGGGGTGGAACCTTCATCCTTTCCGAGAATGGTAGCTGGGGCCCCAAGATGGATGGAAAAGAAAGGCTCTGGGGTTCTGTAGTGGACAATTCACAACTCATCAAGCCATTTTCGTTTATCGATGATAACATGCGCGATTTCTATAACACCGGCAGAGAGTACAATAATACCATTGGTCTTTCCGGAGGAAACGAAACAACGACGTTTTATTTTTCATACGGTAACGTAACAAGCGACGGCGTTCTTCCATCGAAGTCGGATTACCTGCAAAGAAATACACTTGCCCTCCGTACGAACAGCAGATTCAAGAACCTGACCATGAACACTTCCTTTAATTATGTGAACAGGCAAATGAATGCTCCGTACACTGGTCAGGGAACAAGTGAAGGAAGTTCGCTGTTTGAAGAGATCCTCCAGATCCCGGTTGATCTTCGCATTACGGACTTCAGGGATTACAAGAACAAGTTCTTCAACGTAGATAATTATTTCACTCCGTTTGCAGAAAATCCTTATTACCCTCTTTATGAGAACAAGAACACACAAACTTCAGACAGGTTCTTTGGTAATCTCGATATGAATTATCGTTTCGTTGACTGGCTGTCTGCCCAATTAAGGGTGGGTGGTGACGTAACCAACGCACGCACCTTCGGATATAAAGCAGTAAATGCGCCAAGCCCCGGAAGCTGGAATGCGGGCGCGAATCCTGAAAGTGCATCCAGGGCCCCGGATGTGGGAACTGTGTCGGAGCTCAACAACTACCTGGCGCTCATCAACGGTGATTTCATTTTGAAAATTAATAAGAGCCTGGGTTCCAGCATAAGTCTTGAAGCGCTCGCAGGCTATAACTATAACCAACAGGATTCAAAAGGTGTTTCTGCTTCTATCACAAACCTGGTGATCCCCGGCTTCTACAATCTTTCCAATTCGAGCATCAAGCCAAATGCGGCGGATGCAAGAAGCAGAAAGATTTCAATGGGCGCTTATGCGCAAGCGGTACTGGGTTGGAGAGAGCAACTGTTTCTGACATTGAATGCAAGGAACGATTGGTCATCAACACTGCCAATAGAAAACAATAGCTTCTTCTATCCGGGAGCCAACCTTTCATGGATCGCGTCTCAAACGCTTGATCTTTCCAATACATCGGTTTCCCTTTTGAAATTCAGGGCCGCTTATGGTAAGACCGGCGCCGATCCTGCGCCGTATCAGGTATATCCATCACTCATTATAGGAAACGTTGCGCTGCCCTTCGGCTCAATCACTTTCCCTTTTAATGGTGTGAGCGCTTTTGGAATTGATAATACACTCGGTAACCTGAACCTGGAACCGATCATTACAACAGAAGCAGAAGTGGGTACGGAGATCAGGCTGTTCAAGAACAGGCTGGGACTTGATGTTGCTTTATATAATAAGAAAACGGAGGGACAGATCTTCGCTGTTCCTATCAGCCCCTCTACCGGATATACAAGGCTGGTACGCAACCTTGGTACAGTCCGTAACAAGGGGATTGAAGCTACGTTCGATGCAAAGCCTGTTGCAACAAGAGATTTCAACTGGGGCCTAACTTATACTTTCTCCAAGAACTGGAACGAAGTGGAAGACCTTACCGGCGGTCCTCAGTTTGTAAGCCTTGCTTCAGCATATGATGCAGAGATGCGCGCCTATCCGGGCAAGAGCGTAACAGGCATTTATGCTCCCGTTGCGCAATACACTGCAGACGGAAAAGTGATCGTGAACCCTGCCACAGGTGTTCCTCTGGTTGCTGCCGACAAAGGCTATTATGGCGATGCCAATTATGATTATATGATGGGTCTTGTGAACAATATCTCCTTCAGGAACTGGGGCTTGAATTTTTCACTTGATTACCGTAAGGGCGGCGTGATGTACAGCGGTACTTCCGACCTGGCACTCTTTGTAGGCAACAGCTATGTAACCACCTATAACGACCGCCGTCCTTTTATTATTCCCAATTCAGTGGTGCAGAACGGTGTTGATGCGAATGGTAAGCCACTATATGTGGAGAACACCACACAGATCAATGAAGCCAACTATGATGCTTACTGGTATCCTACTTCCAATCTTGGATTTGCCTATCAGAACCGCATCATCGATCGTTCGTTCTTTAAGTTAAGAGATGTGTCATTGTCTTATAACTTCCCGCAGGCATGGGCATCAAAGATCAGGGCAACCAATCTGGGGCTGTCGGTATATGCACGCAACCTGCTTTTGTGGACACCTTCTTCGAATATCTATCTCGACCCCGAGGCCTCCAACCTTGGTAATGACCTCGGCAGTCAGCTAGGTGAATTCAGGACAGCACCTGTATCCAAACAATTTGGTGTGCAATTGAGAGCTAGTTTTTAATTTCTAAACACATGAAGATTCGTATGACAAAGAATAAGATTTTAATTGGTTTACTCTCCGTTCTTGTGTTAGGAACGAGTTGTAAAAAAACCCTGGACATTAACAGGGATCCGAGTACGCCTTCACTCGAGCAGGGCAATCCAAGATTGCTTTTCCCCGCGGCGGTGATGGCCACAGCAGGCAGGGTAGGCGGTGACCTCGCCATCCTTGGCGGCATCTGGGGACAATATGTTACCCAGTCGGCCCAGTCGAACCAATACAAATACATCGATGCCTACAACGTAAAAAGCAACGACCTCAATGGCCCCTATTCAGGCCTTTATTCGGGAGGTCTCAAAAATTACCAGGCCGTGATCGACAAATCGAGGGACGCACAGGACTGGAATTTTTACCTGATGGGAACCGTGATGAAGGCTTACACGACTGAAGTGCTGGTTGATCTGTACGATAAGATTCCATATTTCGAAGCGCTGAAGGGCGCGTCAAACTTGAATCCGAAATTTGATGACGGGTATACAATTTACCAGGACCTTTTGAAAAATCTGGATTCAGCGCTGACGAAAGATTTCGGTGCATCAACCAATTCGAACCCTGGAAACACCGACCTGGTTTTCGGAGGCAATATGCAGAAATGGGTCGAGTTTGCCAATACGCTGGAGTTGAAAATGTACCTGCGTATGATCAATGCAAAACCTTCCGAGGCGCAGGCTGGTATTCAGAAACTATATGCAAGGAATGCAACTTTTCTGTCGGGCGATGCAGCAGTATCAGGATTCACTGATGCACCCGGACAGGATAATCCGCTCTATGAGCAGAACATCCGTCAGTTGAATACACCGAACAATCTCAGGGCCAGCAGAACATTTGTAAGCTTTCTTACTTCGCATGCCGATCCGAGAGTAACAAGGTGGTTTGGAAGTGCCAATCCAAATTCAATCAACCAGGGTGATTATCTTGGAACCGACCCTACGTATTCAACAGCAGCTGTGTTTGTACAGAATGCGACCGATCCTGTTGTATTTATTTCAGAAGCTGAATCTTATTTCCTTCAGGCCGAAGCCAGAGAACGTTATTTCGCCGGTGCAGGCGCCAAGGCTTTATATGATCAGGGTGTGCTTACCGCATTTGCAGAAGCCGGACAAAATGGTTCCAGCTTCATTGCACCGGGTGGCGCATATGCGTATCCGACAGCGGGCACATTGGATCAAAAGATAGAAGCGATCAGCACACAGAAATGGGCTTCCTTCCCTTATGGTGTTCATTTTATTGAAGGCTTTTTCGAGAAACAAAGGACCGGCTATCCAAGAACGAGCGCCGTGTACTCGACTAACGCTTCTTATGTTCCAGGCCAGTTTGTAGTGTCCGTGAATTCAGTTCTTGGTTCAGGTCAGTTGCCAAGAAGACTTGTATTCCCTGACGTGGAAGGCACAAGGAACACCAGCACGCCTGAGCAGGTGCCAATTACCACTGCCGTATGGTGGGCGAAACCTTAATGATCATCAAACAAAAAATTTAGTATGAGAATAGTTGCAACAGTTTTTTCATTCATCCTTATTGCCGGTTTGATTTCGTGCAATAAGGACGATAATGATTTCAATTACCCTGAGGGTACAGTTGGCCATTCGAAGATCGTATACTTTCCTGCTGTGGCCATCAAGGGCGAACACCTGATCATTCTGAAGCAGGGAGACAGTTATACGGAGCCGGGCGTTACCGCTACGCTGAATGGACAAACAGCGCAGTTTACAACGACGGGAACCGTGAATACAGCAGTTCCCGGCGTATATAATCTTACCTACGAATCGAAAAATCCTGAGGGATATGCGGCTTCGGACTGGAGGACCGTGGTAGTAATTGGCAATGATGTGGCCGCGAATGATTTTTCCGGGACTTATCTGAGGGCCGCTACCGGCGTAACCAGCACTTGGACAAAGATCGCCCCGGGCGTTTACGAGGTTGATAATCCGGGCGGCGCCGGCGTTGGTGTTGGCTACAAGGTCATTGCCGTTAATTATACAGGAAACAAGATCAGGGTGCCAAAGCAATTTGCTATGGATCCATCTTCTGGAAGCACAGGCATTGTAAGCACAACGAGTGAAACCTATAATGCCACTGCTACGCCACCCAGCTATTCATGGATATTCCTTGCCGGCGGTTATGGTACAGGATTAAGAACATTTACAAAACAATAATTAAATGCAATCAGCAATGAAAAAAATAAGCATTCTTTGCGCCTTGTCGGTCCTGGTCCTTTCTTCCTGCAAGAAGAATCTGCCTGAAGTGGGCGGCACCTCTGCAGAAAAGGTCGCCAACGAATGGTGGGTCACAACCAAGGTGGGTAGCCAAACATTCGGTTTCGAGAAGATCGCCACTTATAATACAGCAGATAATAATAATGATATCTGGGTGGATGACCTGAAGCATATTTACGGATTTAAAGTAAAGGCGACGGCGAATTACAGCGATATCAGTTTTACATCGTCACCTACGGCTTCCAATGTTTATTATGATCCGGCCCATCCGGCTAACTTTCCGCTGACCGTTAAGATCACCAACGGGAAAGTGATTCCGAATGGAGGACATTCCAGGACAGGAAATGTTACGGACAGCATTTATCTGCAGGTAGAGTTCTCCGACGACCCGGGAACGGTATACACGCTGAGTGGTCATGCGCGTACCCGCTTCGCCGAAGATGATTACTGATCAGTCCTTTTTATAGTTGACCCCGGCGTTTACTGCCGGGGTTTTTTTTGCTAACGCATTTACAATTAACGCGCTTCTATTAATTATCTGACGCTTCATTATTGCCTTTCCCCCAACCATTTTACCCCTTGTAAAAAAATGGTGCATTTCAGCATTTTTAAGTTTTTGTTAAAAAAACCTATAACTTACGCAGCAGTTTCCACAGACGCCCTGTCTCAACCTTACGACTTGTCTGTGGAAGGGACTTGGACGATCTATGTTTTTTAAACTAAAATGAACATTCACATGAGAAAAATTGTATCACTGTTTACAGTGCTGGTGATGCTATTGTCATCATCAGCACTCGCGCAGAACCGGACCGTCACCGGTGTTGTCCGCGACGACAAAGGTACTCCGGTGCCTTTTGCAACGATTAATGAAACAGGGACGAAGAACGCAACCAAAGCCGATGACAACGGCACTTTTAAAATCACGATCAGGGAAAATTCAACCCTGACCATCACTTCAACAGGATTTACTTCCGTCACCATCAGACCAACAGAGGGTGTACAAAACATTAGCCTCGTTTCTGCCAACGCCAATCTTCAGGAAGTGGTGGTCACCACCGCCCTCGGTATCAAGCGTCAGGCGCGCGAAGTTGGTTATTCTACCGCAACCGTTACCGGACAGGAATTGAACCAGGCCAAAGTTATTAACCCGGCTACCGGTCTTACCGGTAAAGTATCGGGTCTTCAGATTCAGACATCCGATAACAGTGTAAACCCCCAGGTAAGGATCACCCTCAGGGGTAACAGGTCCATTCTTGGTAACAACCAGGCGCTCATTATTGTTGATGGCGTACAGGTGGATAACAGTTACCTGGCGAGGTTAAACCCTAACGATATTGAAAGTTTCAACGTCCTTAAAGGTGCATCGGCTTCTGCCATTTATGGATCGAATGCATCGAATGGCGTGCTGGTTGTTACTACCAGGAAAGGGCAGAGAGGCAAACCCAGGATCAGCCTAAGCAGCACCGTTCAAACCGAGCGTGTATCGTATATGCCCAAGTTGCAGGACCGCTTCGGAAGCTACGGCGGCGAAGGTTACGACGATTATCTTGCTGTCCATTTCCCGGAAGATCCTGTAAAAGCTTATTTCCCTTACGAGAATCAAAGTTATGGACCGGAGTACAATGGTCAAATGGCCCCGCTGGGAGGGCCTGTCCGCATTTACCGTGCAGACGGCACCTATTATGATTCCACACTCATGGTGCCATATGCAGCTATAAAAAATGGCAAGCGTGATTTCTTTGACAAGGGTATGACCTATCAGAATAACGTTTCGTTCTCTACCGGTGATGCTACTTCGCTTTTTTACATGAGCTTACAGAATGTTACTGTGAACGGCGTAGTGCCAGGCGACAAGTCCGGAAGAAATTCTGTAAGGATCAACGGTATGAAAGAATATGGCAAATTCCGCCTCGAGTACAGCACTTCTTATGCACTTGAAAAAATTGACCAGGCTGGTGG
>DATMHB010000661.1:0-7546 GCA_035555175.1 Flavisolibacter sp.
AAAGAATAATAATAAGCCATGGTTCGATGCACACCGGAAACAGTATGAGGCAGCAAGGATCGATTTTTCAAATTTCATTCAGCTGGTGATCGATGCGGTGCAAAAAAAAGATCCGTCCATCACGGGCCTAACCTCGAAGGATTGCATGTTCCGCATCAATCGTGATATCCGTTTCTCAAAAGACAAGTCGCCTTATAAGACCAATTTTGGAGCGATCATCAAACCCGGCGGCCGCAACTCGATATTCGCAGGCTATTATTTTCACTGCGCTCCGGGAAGCAGCTTCGCGGGCGGCGGATTATGGATGCCCGAAGCAAATGAATTAAAAAAGCTGAGGCAGGAAGTGGATTATAATGCCGATGAATTTGAGCGCCTGATGAAAGACAGGAATTTCAAAAAGATCTATGGTGATCTTTATCAGGGCGACGACGTGCGGCTGAGCACCGTGCCCAAGGGCTATGAAAAGGATCATCCATTGATCAGATATCTGCGATTGAAGAGCTTTATTGCAGAAACCAGCATCAGCGATGACGAACTGACTTCGTCTTCCCTTCACAGGAAGACTGTTGCTGCCTACGCTGCGCTTCAGCCCGTGCTCCACTTCATCAACCGTGCGTTGAGGGACGATTAGAAGGCGGCACGCCTGATCGATTGTACATTTGCCTTTGAGCCGTAGACCTGCTATTTCTTATTCAACAACTTTAATTCGGCCGGGAGGAGACCAATGCAAAATTCAACCAAAAAACTCCTGAGCTGTATTTAGCATTTAACATTGATATTTTATGAGGGTTTGGATTATTACAGGCGCTTCGAGTGGATTTGGAGCCGAATTGACGAAGGCCGTTATCGAAAAAGGTGATCAGGTAGTAGCTACATTCCGCAAAGAGGAGCTGGCCGCAGCATTCTCGCAGCAATATGGGAAGGCCGGTCTTGGCGTTATGCTCGACGTAACGAGAGAAGATCAGATCAGGAATGCAGTGCAGCAGTCCGTGCGCAAATTCGGCAGGATCGATGTACTCGTCAATAATGCCGGTTATGGAACCATTGGCGCTATTGAAGAGTTCTCGATGGAAGAAATAAGGCAACAGATGGAAACAAACTTCTTTGGAGCCATGGCCATGACGAAAGAAATATTGCCATTAATGCGGAAACAGGGAAGCGGGCATATCGTGCAGATCTCGTCACAATCCGGCTTTCGTGCTGCCGCTGGCTTCGGATTATATAATGCAAGCAAGTTCGCGCTGGAAGGATTCAGCGAGGCGCTGGCACAGGAAGTATCCGACTTTGGAATCAGGGTGGTGATCGTTGAGCCCGGGCCGTTCCGGACCAAATTCCTGGGAAGCTCGATGAAGATCGCAGGCAACACGATCAGCGAATATGAACGGACCCCGGTCGGTCAGATGCGATTGTATATGGAGCGCATGAATGGAAAGCAAGAGGGTGACCCCGTAAAAGCGGCTGCTGCCATTGTCGATTATGTGCGGAGCAATAAAACGAACCTGAGGTTGCCGCTCGGAAAATTATCGGTGCTGGGGATCAGGACGAAGCTGGCCGAAGTGGAAAAGGATGTTGCTGCGAACGAGGCCATTGCCAACAGCGTCGTTTTCGGTTAATCATCACGTTTACATTTTTGCAACAGTATAAATTGTTAAGGCACTATGATGATAGCGCCTTATTTTTTATTTTGTATGTACAAAACTGTATGCTATGAATAAAATTCTACCACTCAAACCCGTCGTCAGCCTGGCGGTCATAATGCTGATGGCATCGTGTGCCGGCCACAAATACTACACCTCATCGTTTTTTGAACAGCAGACCCGCGGTCATAAAAGCATTGCGGTTCTTCCGGCGGAGATGATCTTCACCGGTGTTCAGCCGAAAAATATTACGCCTGAACAGACCGCGAGACTTGAGGAGACGGAAAGCAGGATGTTCCAGAACTCACTGTACAATGGCATTCTGCGCCATGCAAATTCGAAAAAATATTATACGTCGATCATGGTGCAGGATATCAGCACAACCCAGAAGCTGCTTGAAGAAAACAATATATCGATAAGGGATTCGTGGAAAGAGGACGACAAGAAGCTGGCGAAGATACTCGGTGTCGACGCTGTTGTCCGGATGCGTATTCAGAAGAAGCGCTACATGAGCGACCTTGCCTCCATGGGTATCGGTGTGGGACAGCAGGTGTTGTATCAGATCGGGGCCTCTTCAAGACTTCCTTTGCCGAATGTGTCGAACAAGACCAATGATATTTATGCGTCGTGCAATGTAGTGTCAAACAATCAAACCTTGTGGAACGATAATTATTCGAGGGGCGCGGATTACAACGTGCAACCGGATGTGGTGATCGATGACATTACCGACAATTTTGGAAGGCATTTTCCTTATAGAAAACGTAGGTGATGTAAGGAGGGTTTCACGCCAAGGCGCCAAGGTTTCACGCCAAGCCGCAAAGCCGCCAGGTACGCAAAAGCGCTATAAAAAGCAGAACGCTTACTACACGTACGCAATCATTGCTACGGAGCAATGGCTAAGACTGCATGAAAGCATTATAGGTCGAAATGCTAACTACCCTCACTTCGAACAGAGGATCTGTTCCAGCGCCTTATTTCCGTGGGTATCTTAACGACATTTATTCTTTAAAGAAGGCCTAACGGAATACAGCGCCTTTCGTTGCGTCGCATAGCACGAAGCGGAGACTTTGACCTTAAGACCCTCGAATAACAGAGTGGTGCAGAGCGCCGATTCATAAGAGGCGGCCTTTGGATTTAAAGACTGATCCGCATTGAATCGGCTTGAACTTTTGGCTCCACCTTTTGTTTCAAGACAAAAGGTTGGAAAAAGAAAATACGATTCCTTTAAGGAAACTCCGCAATAGAGAAACTGTGCGCGGGTCCCGCCCGGCGGGAGACCCGCGCACGAAGTAAGGCTGGAAAAAGAAATACGAATCTTTTAGCGACAGCGCAATGGCCGAATTTAAACCTTTAACGCCTCGGCGGGCCGTGCAGCCCCTTCAGACAAGATATGCTTACTCAAGAGATATTCTGCAATCTGCACGGCGTTGGTAGCAGCCCCTTTGCGGAGATTATCGCTTACGATCCACATATTTAAAGTCCTGGCTTGTGTTTCGTCCCTTCTGATGCGGCCTACAAAAACTTCATCGCGTTCGTGTGCCCAGAGGGGCATCGGATAAATTTGCTTTGAAGGATCATCCTGAACTATAATACCCGGCGCTTCGCTTAAAATTTGTCGTACTTCCTCAAGGTCAAATTCTTTTTCAAACTCGACGTTCACACTTTCGCTATGGCCGCCCATAACCGGGATCCGCACGGTGGTTGAAGTAACAGCGATCGAATCGTCCTGCATGATCTTTTTGGTTTCATTCACCATCTTCATTTCCTCCTTGGTATAACCATTGTCAAGAAATACGTCGATCTGTGGCAGGGCATTCAGGTCGATGGGATATTTGTAGGCCATCTCGCCCTGCTTTCCTCCGCGCTCGTTGAATAGCTGATCGACCGCCTTTTTGCCCGTGCCCGTAACGCTCTGGTAAGTAGAAACGACCACTCTTTTTATTTTATAGCGCTTATGCAATGGCTGCAGCGCCACAACCATTTGAATGGTGGAACAGTTTGGATTGGCAATGATCTTATCCTTTGACGTGAGGACTTCTGCATTCACCTCCGGTACAACAAGGGGTTTGGAAGGGTCCATTCTCCATGCAGAAGAATTGTCGATGACGGTGATACCGGCGGCTGCAAACTTCGGTGCCCATTCCAGCGACGTGCTGCCACCAGCAGAAAAAATGGCCACAGCGGGTTTTGCTGCGATGGCATCGGTCATACTCACAACCTTATATTTTTTTCCCTTGAATTCGACTTCCTTACCTACAGATTTTTCAGAGGCAACAGGAATGAGTTCGTCAACCGGAAAATTTCTTTCTGCCAGCACCTGTAACATTTTTGTCCCTACAAGGCCGGTGGCGCCTACAACTGCAACTTTCATGAGTTTGATTTATTGGTTATGATTGTTTGATTTAAAACGAAAAAAGCCTTCCGGTGTGGAAGGCCTGTAATTTATTTTGAACATACGAACGTTACATACCTTCCTTGTTGGTCAGCTGTTTCTTTGTACGTTTTGTATGTTGTGTTGTTTGCATCGAGACGAAAATAGAGCGAAAAGTTTTTTCTACCAAAACTTTGTTGATTTTCCCCTCCATTCCGCTTTCTGCCGGACTAGCTTGCATTATGATCCGGTTGCTATTTTTCATGCTTCATCTTCTTTGCTTCCATGGTCTGACACTGTTTGCGCAGATCAATGAAACATTTAGCGATGGAAACTTCAGCGTCGATCCGGCCTGGAACGGAACGGCCGGAAGTTGGATCGTGAATGCTTCGGGTCAGCTTCAGAGCAGCAATACCAATGCAAATAGCACCTTTTATTTGAGTACGCCGAACAAGCTTGCCGTGATGACAGAGTGGAAGTTCGATGTGAGGTTGAACTTCAATACATCCGGGTCAAACTATGCTGACATTTTTCTTATAGCATCAGCACCCGACCTTTCGCAGAATGCCACCTGCGGTTATTTTGTCCGCATAGGCAATACGCAGGATGAAGTGTCGCTGTATCGAAAGGATGCCGATGGCCTGTCGGTGAAATTGATCGATGGAGCCGACGGACTAACGAACAAGAGCGACAACGATCTTTCGATCAAAGTAACGAGGAGCAATGGCTACCGCTTCACGCTGTACCGAGACACTAGCGGCACGGCTGCCCGATTTCTTGAGGAAGGATCGATCATCGACAGCAGCTATCTTATGGCCGCGTATTTCGGAATCCTCGTAAGGCAAAGTACATCCGGATTCTTTCAGAAGCATTATTTCGACAACGTAATGGTATCACCGTTTATTCCGGATGTTAGCCCTCCTTCTATCCGGTCGCTCATGGCTGCAACATCCGCTTCTCTTGATATTCTCTTCAGCGAGCCGGTGGAGGCACAGAGTGCAGAAGAGGCTTCAAACTATAGCGTGGACAATGGCATCGGCGTCCCCTCTGTTGCAGTTTGTGACCATCAAAACCCTTCGTTGGTGCATTTGCTTTTTAATAAAGAATTTCCGAACGGCGTTAACCTCGTGCTTACGGTCAATGGTGTTTGTGATCTGAATAAGAATTGCATCGCCGGCGTGCAATCTTTATTCTCGTTTTATACTGCCCGCCGTTTTGATATAGTGATCGACGAGATCATGGCCGATCCTTCGCCGCCTGTGGGCCTACCTAATGCAGAATTCATAGAGTTGAAGAATTGCAGCGGGCGGATCTTGCGTGTTGGCGGATGGAAAATAGTCAATCGGTTTTCTACGGGCACACTACCCGATTATACTTTTCCTCCGGATAGTTTTTTGATCCTGTCATCACCCGCTTCGGTGCAGATGCTAGCGCCTTATGGAAAAGTGATAGGAGTCCAGGGATTTCCTTCACTCGACAATGAAGGCGGCCAGATCAGCCTGTTATCGAAAGAAGGAAGAACGATACATGCTGTTGCTTACGCATCTTCCTGGTATGGCAATCCGGCAAAGCAGGATGGTGGCTGGAGCCTTGAAATGATTGATGTCAGCAATCCCTGTTCAGGAATAACCAATTGGAAAACCAGTACAGATAACAACGGGGGCACACCGGGAAGAATCAATGCGGTTGATGCCAGGAATCCGGATGAAACTCCACCGGTGCTATTGAGGACGCATGCGCTGGACAGTGTCAGCCTTGCCTGTATATTTGATGAACCGCTGGACAGTGCTGCTGCAGCGAATGGAGTGTTCACCCTTTCACATTCCGGAAAAGCATTGGCCGCCTACCCGCAAAGCCCCCTTTTTAATGAGGTCATTTTGCACCTGCGCAGCCCGCTCACGGTAACACTTATTGATACGCTCACAGTACAGTCCATCACAGATTGTAAGGGTAATGGCATAGGCGTTCATAACACAGCCAGGGCAGGGTTGGATGCCGCTGTAGCCCCGGGCGATATCGTCATTAATGAGATTCTTTTCAATCCAAGGCCAGGCGCCTTTGATTATGTTGAATTGTATAATAAGAGCAAAAAAATAATTGATGCTTCGAAGATGTACATAGGCAACCGGAGTGCCACCGTTCAAATTGCCGCACTCAAAAAAATTTCGGAATCGCGACGATTGATCTTCCCCGGAGATTATATAGTGCTTACCGAAGATGCGGTTTCGCTAAAAAAAGAATACCTCGTAAAAGATCCTGGATCCGTCTTCGTTATCGCATCATTGCCTTCCTATCCCGACGATGAAGGTGACGTTGTATTATGCGACGAGCAGGGAAACAAGGTGGATGAAGTGGTATATGATGAAGAATGGCAGTTCGCCCTCATCACGAATCGTGAGGGCATAGCATTGGAAAGGCTTGATCCTGCCGGACCATCAGGCAATGCGGGCAACTGGCATTCCGCTGCCTTCACAGCAGGATTTGGAACGCCGGGCTATCAGAATTCCGAGTATCTCCAAAAGGAGTCGGCAATGGCAACCATCACCGTTGAGCCGCGGTCATTCTCTCCCGACAACGATGGCCATGATGACCTGGCATGGATCGGATTTCATATGGAAGAACCGGGCTATGTGGCGAATATAACGGTATATGATGCAGCCGGGAGACCGGTGAGGTATCTGGTGAAGAACGACCTGCTCGGCCTCAATGGACGATGGCAATGGGACGGCCTGAACGAACAAAAACTACAACTGCCCATCGGCGTTTACATCATCTATACTGAGATATTTAATTTGAAGGGAAAGGTGCGGCGCTTTCGGAATACCATTGTATTGGCACGCAAAATTTAAAGGCGCGTTTCCGGCCAGGCGTTCCACACAAAGCCCAGCCCCGGCGGGGGCAATAAGAATTCAAGGCCATCCGGCCACACGGCACAAAAATTCATCCCGCCGCCTGGGGACAAAGCATGCAGTTTACTTTAGTCCGTTCTTCTCTGCGATGCTTCAGAGAATCCTTAGCGGAAGGGAACTTGTCGCTCTACCGCCCGGCTCCTTTTCTTTCAACAAGTGAAGTGGAGGGCATCCCAAAATATCGTTTAGCCGATCTCAATCTCAAAATTCACCAGCTCCCTGAACTGCTCCAGCCTTCTATTGATATCTTCTTTCGAGATTTCTTTCAGGCGATCCGTTCCGAATTTTTCAACGCAGAAGCTCGCCATCGCCGATCCAATAATAATGGCCGTCTTCATATTATCGAAGGAAATATCTTTTGTTCTGGCCAGGTGGCCAATGAAACCGCCTGCGAAAGTATCCCCGGCGCCTGTCGGATCGAATACTTCCTCAAGTGGAAGCGCCGGGGCAAAAAATACCTGGTCTTTATGAAAGAGCAGCGCACCATGCTCGCCTTTTTTGATGATCAGGAATTTCGGACCCATGCTCATGATCTTCTTTGCAGCCTTTACCAATGAGAATTCGTGGCTCAATTCCCTTGCTTCACTATCGTTCACCAACAGGACGTCTACCATCGTAAGCACTTCCTT
>DATMHB010000662.1:0-3663 GCA_035555175.1 Flavisolibacter sp.
GGTGATCCAGGCTAATGACCTTCTTAGTATTCAGGTGTTCAGCAAAAGTATCAACCAGGAACAGGCAGCCCTGTTCAATATACCTAACACAGGCACCGGGTCGGCGAATGGTTATCTCGTGAATATGAATGGGACGATAGAGATTCCGCTTGTTGGATTTGTGAAGGCGGCAGGCCTCACGAGAATGCAGTTGAGCAATGATCTCGCAACGAAGATTGCTCCTTACGTAAAAGATCCTTCCGTCCTGATCCGCTTCCTTCAATTCAAGGTGAGCGTGTTGGGCGAAGTAAAGGCGCCGGGCAGCTATAATTTTCTCACCGAGCGCGTTACCATTCTCGATGCATTGAGTGCGGCCGGTGATCTTACCGAAAATGCACAACGTTCGGGAATATTGGTGGTCAGGGAAGAGAATGGACAGCGCACGCACTACGAAGTGGATCTGAGAACCGGCGCTTTATTTCAATCGCCCGTTTTTCAGTTGCAGCAGAATGACCTGATCTATGTGAATGCAAACGAAGCCAAGCTGGATATCATAAAAAGCAATCCCAATGCCGTGAGAAATATTGGCCTCGGGGTTTCCCTCGCATCGCTGGCCCTGCTGATCTATAATGTTTTTAAACCTTAGTATATGGAACCGGATTACAAAGACCTGATGAAAGCAAAGGACACCGGTGGCGGAAAAACGCCAAGAGATGTGGTGCGGCACTATCTTGCGCACCTGCCGCTCTTCATTCTATGTCTTTTCATCAGCATTGGGATAGGCATGCTGTATATTCGGTACAAAGTGCCGAAGTATTATTCTTCCACCCTCATCGAGGTCAGAGATAAGAACGTTGTGCTGCAAAATGCAGGACAGCAAGGTTCCAACGATCTTTTGGACAATGCCATGAACGGCCAGGGTCTTGTGAACCTCGATAACGAGTTGCAACGCCTCCGTTCTACAGGGTTAATGGAAAGGGTCGTCAATAAGAATGGATTCAATATTTCCTATTTTATTGTAGGCAATATGAGGACCTCTGAAATTTACAGGAACCTTCCATTTAATATTATTCTGCTGAAGGCTAACGATAGCAATGTTGTAACGCTTACATTCAGCAAGCTTACCCAGTGGGGCGCAACCTGGCACGCAGGTTCTGATAAAGACGCGAAAGAATCAGCCGTTCCATGGAATAGCGTGATCACGGCTGAAGGCAAGCAGTTCCTGCTGAAGCCGCTGACAACAGGTTTTATCAGGAACGCCGTGTACCAGGCCACATGGAAGCCCGCGAAGGTCGCTGCACGGGATATCCTTTCTGATTTCACTGTGTCCACTTCAGGCACAAGAACCACGATCATCGAGTTATCGCTGCTATCACAAAACCTGCGTAAAGGAGAAGATATACTGAATGCGGTGGCTAAAGAATTCAAGCAGACAAATATTGAAGAGCTGAATAAGATGGCACAGAACACCATCCAGTTTATCGATGACCGCCTGGCCATGGTATCGCAGGAGCTGAAAGGAGTGGAGGGCAATCTTGAAAATTTTCAGGGGAGCAACCAGGCATTCGATCTCACACAACAATCAAGCAAATCATTCACTAATTCGGACGAAACATCGAAAGCGCTGGGAGATATCAGCGTTCAGCAAAGAGTGGTGGACATGGTGCAGCAATCGCTCGCCAGCCAGGGTGCCGAAACGAGGCTCATCCCATCAACGCTGGGCATACAGGACCAAACGCTCAATGACCTTGTTTCAAAATACAATGAGCTCGAATTAAAAAAGGAAAGGGAAGCGCCCGGCCTCGGAGAAAAAAGTATTTTATTGCGTGACCTCAATAGCCAGCTAAGCGATCTGCGGGTGAGCATACTCGCCAACCTTCAAACGATCTCAAGAAACCTTCAGCTGCAGAAAGGCCATGTGCAGCAGCAGAGCAGTGAATACAATAGCATGATCTCTTCGTTGCCGAGGAAAGAGCGCGTATTGCAGGAGATCAAAAGGCAGCAAAGCATTAAAGAGGGCTTATTCCTTTACCTGCTGCAAAAAAGGGAAGAAGCAGCCATCTCCCGTACTTCAAAGCCTTCTTCTTATGAGCAGATCGATCCTGCATCAGGGTATGGACCCGTGGAACCCGACCGGGGTACCGTTTACAAATTTGCGATCATCCTCGGCCTATTGGTTCCGCTCACGATCATTTACCTGCGCGACCTGTTGAATGACAAGATCAGGTCGCGGGAGGATATCACGAAGAGAACGATCGTTCCCATTCTTGGCGAAGTAGGGCATATCCGAAAAATAAAAAATAAACCCATTCCCGCACTGGGCCAGGATATGACCGGTGAGCAATTCAGGTTGATCAGGAGCAATCTCGCATTTTTGAGGAAGCAAAAAGATAAACAGGTAATCCTCATCACTTCTACCGGCAGCGGAGAAGGAAAATCTTTTATCAGCCTGAATATGGCTGCCGTGTTGGCGAAGTCGGGTAAGAAAGTAGCACTGGTTGAATTTGATCTGAGAAAGCCGCCGGAAGAAAACCTGAACATAAACCAGAATAAAGGCATTACGGATTACCTCAACGGACAAATGTCGCTGCAGGAGATCGGCTCGCCGCTCGATGTTCTTCCGAACCTTACTGTTTTTCCATCTGGTCCTTTCATCCCCGACCCGGCCGATCTTTTGCTCGATGAAAAAGTGCCTCGCCTTTTTGATCAGCTGAAACAACAATTCGATGCGATCGTAGTGAACTCTGCGCCAATCGGATTGGTAAGCGATGCGCAGGTGCTCGGAACTTTTTCTGACGTGGTCCTCTATATTGTGCGCCAGAATTTCACCAATAAAAAACAGATTGGCTTCCTGAATGATATTGCCCGCACGGGCAAGCTCAAAAATATGTGCATTGTTTTTAACGACGTGCGCACCGGTGTGAAATATGGATATGACGGCTATGGATATACCAAGGGCAACGCATATTATCGCAGCCTTCAGAATGGCCGGCGTTCTGTTTGGACCAAAATGAAAAATACCGTGGGCATCAACTAATGATTCTGTCAACTGAGCTGGTATCAGCTCCCGATATCGAAGAACAGGACTGGGACGTCGAGATCAAACCGGAGCACAATGTTTTCAATCTGCGCCTGAGAGAAGTCTGGAATTACCGCGACCTGTTATGGCTGCTGGTGCGCAGGGATTTCGTTTCGTTTTACAAACAAACCATCTTCGGACCGCTCTGGTTCTTCATTCAGCCCGTATTCACTACGATCCTTTTTACGATCGTGTTTCACAATATGGGAAAATTCAGTACGGAAGGCGCACCGGCTCCGCTTTTCTATCTGTGCGGTACGGTTGCATGGAACTATTTCGCCGACTGTCTCACCAAAACCAGCACCGTATTCCGTGACAACGTTCACATATTTGGCAAAGTATATTTTCCGCGGCTGATCATGCCGCTGAGCATTGTGGTCTCCAACCTTGTGCGCTTTGCTGTGCAGTTCGTGCTCTTCCTTGCCTTGTTCGTTTACTTTTCGGCGAAAGGCGCGCCGATCCACATCCAGGTTTATATTTTGCTTTTCCCTGTGGTGATCCTTGCGATGGCGCTGCTGGGTCTTGGATGCGGACTGGTGATCACGGCCATGACGACGAAGTACAGGGATCTTGCCTTCCTGATCGCTTTTGGTGTTCAGCTGCTC
>DATMHB010000663.1:0-5518 GCA_035555175.1 Flavisolibacter sp.
TTGAACCACCCTGCCGGCTTCTTATCTCTTTCAACATCTCCCTCATCTCCTGCATCATTTCCCTCATTTCTTTTATCATAGCCTTCATATCCGCGGTATCAACCTGCTGACCGGGGACTTCCGCGTTTTGACGCGGCGCACTTTGATTCCCCGGCTTTGAAGTTTTTGCCGGCGCTGTGGTTGTCGTCTTCCCCGGAGCTTGCTTTGGCGCGGCGACTTTAATCGTTTTTTTGACGAGCGTCATACCACACTTCGGACAGTTGCCCGGCTTGCTCATTTGTACCTCCGGGTGCATGATGCAGGTATAAATTGTTTTTGTTTGAGCGCCTGCAAAAAAGCACCCAGCCATCAACAACACCATTAATACTATTCGTTTCATATCATTCCGTTTATCAGCGTAAATATTATTGTTTTGAAAGACTGTCTCTGGTCTTTTGGAGCCAACCGATCAGCGTGCTCCTGTCTTCATCGGACAACCGTGCATCCTTGTGTATGGCTCTGTAAGATGACAGAGGCATGGAGCCGTCCTCGATGCTTCCTTCTATATTCTTCAACTTACTGATCTGCCTTCTATGCGAATACGACCCGAACTCACTGAAATTGATTTCCGCCTTCCCCTTTCTTATATGTCTCTCCAGCCACCAACCCAGGGGTTGAATATTCGAATACCAGGGATAGTTTGTATGGTTGCTGTGACAATCATAACAAGCCCTTTCAAGCATGGACTGCACGCGATTGGGAACACGATGAACATTGGAAAAATTATTGGCCGGCACCTCGCTACCCAGGTTCCGGGCAGGCCTGATAAACTGCATCGCTATAAACAAGAGCAACACGGCCAATTTTATTTTTCTGCTTGTTTTCATTATTTAATTTCCTCTTTCACTTCTCCGCATGTTGGCATTTTCTTTCCGAGGTAAGGGTTCCTGATCGTTTTGGTTTCGCTGATCCAGTCTGCCCCTTTTCCATCGTTATACATCGGGCAATGGTCCATATACAAGGTTTGATCAGCCTTTAACGCCTTTACCATCGCATACATGTCATTACTCAGCATTTCAAAATGTTCTCTTTGGTGAGCGATCTTGCCTGCACTATTGCCAATATGCTCCGCCATTTCTTTGGCGTCGTCGGAAGCTTCCCCAAACGTTTTCTTTTGTTCCGCTGTCATGGCAGCGGCGTCTAGTTTGCCAAGGGCCTCCACAAAGGCATTTCCGCTCTTTGCGGCTTCTTCAGGATCATCATTCGCCAACGCATTTTTAATTTGCAAATAGGCGGAAAGGATGCCATTTAAGGAGTTTGCATGTGTAGTTACCGCATCGCTGACGTTTGGTCTTTGCCCTGATGAATCTGAAGCCCCCGACTTGCTCGCTTCCGCCGGCTTCGTGTCCGAGCTATTGTTGCAGGCCATAAGATTTAACGCGGCCATCAAACCACTGATCATGAATGTTCTCATCTGAATTGATTTAAATAATTATGCGCACCTGACACCAATTTATTGCTGAATGGTTTCCACTACCTGTCCGCAAGTGAGCATAGCACTGCCGTAATAAGGATTTTTGATTTCCTTCTCACGGCTTAGCCAGGCTGCCTTTTTCATGGGGCAATAGGCCTGGTAAATAGGCTGTGCGGTAAGCTTGACTGCTTTCGCAAGAGCAATCATGTTATTCGACAAATTGGCAAATTGCTCTCTTTGCTTTTTGATGTCTTGAGCTTCAGAGAGCGATGTGGCATTTTTCAGCAGGGCATTGACATTCCCTTCCGAGATCACCTTATAGTCAATGCCGTTCAGTGTCTTCAAAAATTGTTCGGCACCGGAAGCCGCGCTGTCTCTATTGCCTGCAACCAGGGCATCCTTTACACTGTAATATTTTGAAAGTAGCAGGGAAAGCTGGCTTTGCTGCTGGCTGTCCTGAGCAAAACTTCTGTGGGTAAATACTGTTGCCAGTAGCGCAACAAAGAAAAAAGTCTTTTTCATTTCGATTGATTTAATGTTTGCAATAGATGGATTACATCGTCCGGCAGTGCGGGACACAAAAAACACTAAACCTGTCAGATCTGGAAAGACTGAATGGCAATTCTAATGTCGGTATCGTCGAGGGAGCAACTTCGTCGAACAAAGCGGAATCTGGAATTAACGGTAACATCAGTGCCGGCGTTCTCGAAGAGGGCATTTCTGAAATTAGTTGCCAGTAGAAACACAGGCGCCTGCAGCAGCAGATTATTGGAAACGACTGATTTGTCCATTAGCGCAAAATCATTTACCTGGCTGGAACAACAATCATCCTGCGGCATAGACAAATGAGCAACAATGTTGACAGGTTCAGTATGTGCGTGCGTGTGTTTGTGACGGTCATGCTTATGGGAGCCTTTTAAACTGTGGTTCGCATGTTCGTGGTGCCTCGTATTATAGCCAAGGTCTATGCCGACCGAACAAGCAAAGCCTGCAACGGTATTCAACGAAAAAACCGTTAACAGCACAATTGCCCTGATCTTATTTTTCAGTTGTTGCGTCATTACTACTGAGCAAAGGTATTAGGCAAATTGCTTTCCAGTTTATAAAATTCTGCATTTCTTGTGTTGATGCTACTGAAGGGTTCGATTTGTACTTGATCTTTCTTTCGAACGATAATCAAATCCACCGGCCAGTATGCAAAGGATTGTTTCCGCCATGGTTCCTTCTCAGGAAAAGATCATGTGTAATGTTAAAAAAATAGCTTGAACCATTCCCCTCACTTTGCTGATCTTGTCCTTGTCAGAGCAGTTCTGCCTTGAATCCGGCCCTGGCTACAATTGCTTTTACTTCTTCTTCGTTCAAATTTTCTGTCTGTACGGTCAACAGCTTAGCAGGATCATTTGTGTGAACTTCCCACTGCATTATTTCTTTGTTTTCATTTAATGCAGGCGTTACCCTGGCCACACAGCCGCTGAATTGATATTCGTCTTGAATTGAAATTGTTTCATAATGGATGATTTATTTTCAAAATTATAAGGTTACAAATGCATAGTTGTTATAGCATTTTGACTTTGATTTATAAAATTCTGCTAGAGCTTCGTCCATTTCAAACGCAGGCTGTTGGTGACTACGCTAACACTGCTCAAGGCCATAGCCGCACTTGCAATCATCGGGTTTAAAAGATTGCCGGTAAATACATAGAGTAGCCCCGCAGCCATGGGAATACCGATTAAATTATAAATGAAAGCCCAGAATAGATTCTGCCGGATCGCCCGCACAGTGAGCCGTGACAGTCGGAGCGCTACAGGTACTTTAGCAAGATCGGAGCCGATGAGCGTCATCTTCGCCACGTCCATGGCAATATCAGATCCCTTGCCCATGGCGATGCTTACATCTGCCTGGGCCAATGCGTGGCTGTCATTGATACCATCGCCGATCATCGCTACCACCTTCCCAGATGCTTGCAACTCCTTTACGAATGCTGCCTTCTCCTCAGGAAGTGTTTCTGCCCTGTACCGGTTGATGCCAAGGTTGCCGGCCACGACGGCCGCAGTCCGTGGGTTATCTCCGGTCAACATGTAAACTTCTATGCCAAGTTGTTTGAGGCTGTCTATAACTTTTTTGGAAGACGCCTTAATTTTGTCCGTTATCGCAATGGCAGCCAGTACATCCTTGTCGTTCGCATAGAACACTACCGTCTTTGCCTCCGCCCTTCTTTCTTCGGCCCATGTTTCTACTGTTTCGCTTATGGATATTTTGTTCTCCGCCAAAAGTTTTACGGTTCCTACAAAATAATCGCGGTCTTTATACGAACCCCTGATGCCGGCGCCTGTCAAGGAAGTGATTTTTTTAAGTACTACCATCTGTGCGTGCTGCGAAAAATGATCGACCACGGCCTGTGCGAGCGGATGCTCAGAAGCCCTTTCGAGACTATATAGAATATTGATGTGGTCACGTGTTTCACTTGTCCAATACGCATCCGTGACTATTGGCTTCCCTTCTGTAACGGTGCCTGTCTTATCTAACACGATGGCATTTACCTTATGTGCGCGTTCCAGGCTTTCTGCGTCCTTGATCAGGATTCCGTTTTCGGCGCCCCTGCCTACCCCCACCATGACTGCTGTAGGCGTGGCAAGACCCAGGGCACAGGGACAAGCGATTACGAGGACCGTAACGAAGGCCAGCAGGCCCTGCGTAACACCATTGCTGCCACCAAAGACGGCCCATGCTCCGAACGCCAGCAAAGCAATTCCGATTACAATAGCAACAAAAATGCCGGCTATCTTATCAGCAATTTTTTGTACTGGTGCTTTAGATCCCTGAGCCTGCTGAACCTGTTCAATGATATGTGCGAGCAGTGTTTCAGAACCAACCTTCTCAGCCCTCAATTGAAAGCTGCCTTTTTGATTGATCGTGCCTGCGAAAACCTTTGCGTCTTTTTGTTTTTCCACTGCTACCGGTTCACCGGTGATCATGCTTTCATCCACATAAGAGTGTCCGCTGATCACTTTTCCATCCACCGGAACCCTATCTCCGGGTTTTACCAATAAGATATCGTAAAGTTTAACCTGTTCTATGGGAATCTCTCTGACCTGTTCATCTGCGTCAACAATGGTCACCGAATTGGGCTGCAAGCCCATGAGCTTTTTTATGGCTGAAGAGGTCGAGGCCTTCGCCCTTTCCTCCAGCAATTTGCCGAGCAGGATGAAGGCGATCACAACAGCTGCTGCTTCAAAATACACATATGCGTGAAGGCCCCGGCTGTGCCAGAATTCTGGAAATAAGGTATTGAAGACACTATAGAGATAAGCAGTACCTGTACTAAGTGCCACGAGCGTATCCATATTCGCCGAACCATGTTTTAGCTGTTTCCACGCTCCTACAAAGAACTGCTGACCGAATATGGCCACTACGGGCGTAGCCAGCGCCCACATAATGTAGTTGGCAAATGGCATATGCATGAAAAACATGGAGACGGCCATTAGCGGCATCGAGAAGAGCAATGATAAAAATGTCCGCCGTTTTAGCGATTGCAACTTCTTTCGCTGAAAATCTTCCAGCGAATGTTTTGCCTTTGTTTCATTTTCAATGATCAGGTCATAACCCACAACCTGAACTGCAGCCTTCAGCTGAGCAGGGTCGGCGACGGTGGGGATGTATTCCACTTGCAGGGAATTACTGGCAAAATTTACAGAAGCATTCACAACACCTGGCTGTGCCGATACGATGGTCTCAGCACTAAGCGCACAAGACGCACAGCTCATTCCGGTTACAGGAAAATTTTGCCTTATCGTCTGCACATTATAACCCAGGTTCCTGATGGCAGTTATGGCTGAGGAAAGTGCTTCCCCTGCGTCGTCAACCTGTACGATCGCTCTGCGGTTGTTCAATTCTACCTTGTGTGATTTAACGCCTTTTATTTTTGACAACCCCTTATCCACGATCAGCGCAGAATGTTCGCTTTCAACTCCTGTCAGGGGCAACACCATTTTTTTATTTGCCGTGTCCATGTTCCTCTGTTTTATTAGCAAAGGTCGATAGAGCAGCGGGCGCCCGCGTTATAGA
>DATMHB010000664.1:0-5511 GCA_035555175.1 Flavisolibacter sp.
AGTGTTACACAAGGAAAACGGCAGAATGTCGTCGGCAAGAAATTACGGCGTGAAGCACGCCCGGGGAAAATTGATCGCAGCGCTCGACGCCGATGATTATTTCCACCCAACCTTTTTTGAAAAAGCGGTTGCCGTACTTGATAAGCAGCCCGGCACCGCCGCCGTTACAAGCTACATCCAGCTATTTGGTGAATATAGAAAGCTGTCAAAGCCGAGGGGTGGCGATGAATATAATTTCCTTTTCTCTAACCAATGCCCGGCCTGCGCAATGGTGCGCAAGGAATGCTGGGATGCCGTGGGCGGTTATGATGAGAAGATGGTTTACGGCTATGAGGACTGGGAATTTTACATCCGTATCACACAACGCGGATGGACGGTGCATGTAATCCCTGAAAAATTGTTCTTCTACCGCCAGACAAAAAAATCAACGCACAAGAACGATACGCTTACGCACAGGCGAGAACTGATCGACTATATTGTGGACAAGCACAAAGACTGGTATCTCGACAAACTAAAGGAACTTATCACAAAGGAAGAAATAGTTTACAGACGGTCGAGGGTCTCCTATCAGGTCATCTCAGGCCTCATTAAAGACCGGATCACAAAAAAATACGGATGATCAGATCTTTCTGCCGGCCGTCACATAGTGGCCTTCTTTTAATTTTGAAAGAAACAGTTCCATTCCTTCTCTTTTCTTTGGCGTGAGCTCATAACTGATATGCTGGGTGTAATAAACCTTAAGGTCAAAGGGGAGAAAAGGATTTTCCCTGATCACTTCGTCGAGGTTGTGCAGGCCAATGGCATTGGCTTCATTGAATGCCGAAATAAACGATGAGGGAAGATTTTTATTTGCGATCCATGCGGCAAATACAAAGGGCAGGCCCGTGTGTTGTTTCCATGCTGCACCCAGGTCATAAATATATTTCGATCGGAGCCTTTGCTCCAGGGCCCTGTCGCCTATTACGACGCCGGCAGTCGCGCCGCTGATCTGGTTGCGGTAGTCCTCACCGGTTGCATCTATCAATTCCACATCTTTCTTCCAGAATTCCCTTAGCAGCACGCGGGCCAGATTTACGGACGTCCTTGACTGATAGTCGAGGAATACGCGCTCGATCTGTTCCATCGGCACCTCGCTGAAAATGCATACCGAGGCAACGGCACCTTCGCTTCCTATGCAATAGTCGGTGATCACGTTCCATTCGGGCAGCCTCAGTGTTGCAGCTACCGGGATGAGACCCACATCCACTTCGTCGTTGATCAGCATCTGCGCGATGCGGGCGGGATAATCCTCGACCAGATCAATTTCATTCATGATCCTATGCCTTCTGATCCCGTATAATAAAGGTTTTGTATTGAGATAGCTCACCGCCGCAACTCTTATCTTGCTCAAATGAATTAGATTTGCCCGCAAATATAGTTGACCGCGGGGATCATGCCCGCAAGCTGCGCTCCATCCCTGGTCCTTCTTGATTATGGAACTCAATTCACTTTCCGCCATTGCCGCGATCGACGGCCGCTACCGCAAACAGGTGCAACACCTCGATGAATATTTTTCTGAATATGCGCTGATGAAGTACCGTGTGCTGGTGGAAGTGGAATATCTCCTGTTTCTATCGGAAAAGAAATTCTTCAGGCTTTCTGAAAGAGCAGTGAAGAGCCTCAGCAAACTAAAAGATGATTTCGGACCGGAAGATGCGCAGGAGATCAAGCGGATAGAACATACCACCAACCATGACGTAAAAGCCGTTGAATATTTCATCAAGCAGGAACTGGAAAAATCCGGCGAAAAAGACCTGATCGAGTGGGTTCACTTCGGCCTCACGTCGCAGGACATCAACAACACGGCCATGCCCCTTTCGTGGAAGCATGCGCTTGAGTTTGAATACCTGCCATCGCTGCTCAACCTGAACAAGGAACTGAAGCTGCTGGCAAAGAACTGGCAGGACGTGCCCATGCTGGCCCACACGCATGGTCAGCCGGCCAGCCCCACCCGCCTGGGAAAAGAGCTGATGGTCTTTGCGGAACGCATCGAGAACCAGATTGAACAGCTGATCAATATTCCGGTGAGTGCGAAATTTGGAGGCGCCACCGGAAATTTCAACGCGCACCATGTAGCCTTTCCCAAGACCGACTGGATCAGGTTTGCCAACGAATTTGTGGAAGACGTGCTGGGCTTGCAGCGCCTGCAGTTCACCACGCAGATCGAGCACTACGACAACCTGGCCGCGTCATTTGACTGCATGAAGCGGATCAACAATATTCTTATCGACCTCTGCCGCGATTTCTGGACCTACATCTCGATGGATTATTTTAAGCAGAAAACAAAAAAAGGAGAAGTAGGCTCATCGGCCATGCCACACAAGGTGAACCCGATAGACTTTGAAAATGCCGAAGGAAATTTTGGTTTGGCGAACGCAGTCTTCGCTCACCTGTCATCGAAGCTTCCCATTTCTCGATTGCAAAGAGATCTTACGGATTCAACTGTACTGAGAAATATAGGACTTCCGTTTGCGCACACAACGATCGGATTTCGTTCGGTAGAAAAAGGGTTGGGCAAGCTGGTGTTGCAGGATGACAAGATCTACGATGACCTGGAGGAAAACTGGGCTGTGGTAGCCGAGGCTATTCAAACTGTTTTGCGCCGCGAAAAATTTCCGAATCCGTACGAAGCATTGAAGGATCTTACAAGAGGCAAAAAGAAAATCGATAAGACGGTCATCCACCAGTTCGTCGATGGTTTGAAAGTAACGCCTGCGCTCAAAAAAGAATTGAAGGCCATTACGCCGCACAATTATACGGGCATTCATCCCAAATTCTGACGTCAATTATTGTTCTCTTGTTAATGTCGTGAGTGTTGATTGCTCTGGCACTTCATTTGTCGCAGCTCTCACAAATCATATCATGCGTTTCTCCAACAAAATTTGTCTTGTGACCGGCGCAGGATCGGGAATTGGCCGGGCAACCGCCATCAGGTTTGCATCGGAGGGAGGCCAGGTTGTAGTGATCGACAGAAGCGAAGCCGGCGGTAATGAAACGGTTGACATGATAAAAAAAGATAATGGTCAGGCTATATTCATCCGGTGTGATGTGGGGAACGAGCATGAGATCAAAGCTTGCGTGCTGCAAGTTGTAGAAACGTGGGGAAAAATTGACGTGGTGGTGAATAATGCCGCCATGATGACCTTTAAGAAAATTGTTGATCTCACCAGTGTTGAATGGGACAAGGTAATGACCGTTAACCTCCGTTCTGTGTTTCTTTTTTGCAAGTACAGCATTCCGCATATGAATAATGGCGCGATCGTGAATGTGAGCTCGGTGCATGCACACGAAACCACGGCTAATGTGGTGCCCTATGCCAGCAGCAAGGGCGCCATGGAAGCATTCATCAGGGGTGTGAGCCTGGAATATCCGCCGCCAAAACTGAGGATCAATTGCGTTGCGCCGGGGGCTGTGGATACGCCGATGCTGTGGAGTAATCCTAATATTACATCGGGCAAGGAAACCATACAGGGCGCCGTTGGCAAGCCCGAAGAACTTGCGGCCGCCATTTGTTTTATGGCCTCGGACGAAGCCAGCTATATCAATGGCACTACTTTGGTGGTAGATGGAGGCAGATTGGACATTTTATAACTTTCGCCGGTGATCGCCCCTGGCGGCCGATGCCGCGAACATGCTGGCTGATTCCCGGTTGATGATTACCGATAGACTATGCCCTACAGAAATAAATTTATGTTCGCCACCGGTATCGAGAATAGTTATCCTACGATCAAGTTACCCGATGGCACTACGAAAAGAGTGGATGAGATGGAGAAGTGCTGCCATTACAAAAACTGGCAGACTGATTTTGCCCTTGTAAAGGATATGCGCATTTCATTTCTGAGATATGCGCCGCCCTATTATAAAACACACCTTGGACCGGGAAAATATGATTGGGATTTTACCGACGATACCCTCACGCATTTGAAGGAACTCAATATAACACCCATAATAGACCTTTGCCATTTTGGTGTGCCCGACTGGCTGGGCAACTTTCAGAACCCTGATTTTCCTGCCTATTTTGCTGAGTACGCAAAAGCGTTTGCGCAACGGTTTCCTTCATTGCAGTTCTATACGCCGGTCTACGAGATCTTTATCACCGCCATGTTCTCGGGGCAATATGGATGGTGGAACGAATGTCTCAGCTCGGATGAAGCCTTCGTTACCGCGCTGAAGCACCTGTGCAAGGCCAATGTAATGGCCATGCAGGAGATCCTCCGCATCCAGCCAGAGGCCGTATTTATCCAAAGCGAATCGTCGGAATATTTTCACCCGGTGCGGCCCGAAGTTATGGCGAGGGCAAATTTTCTTAACCAGAAAAGATTTCTTGCGCTCGACCTCACCTATGGCTATCCCATCAGGGTGATGATGTATGAATACCTGCTGGAAAACGGTATGACGAAGGAAGAATATCATTGGTTTGAACAGAACCAGGTTTCAGCACGTTGTATCATGGGCAACGATTATTATGCGACCAATGAACATCTCGTACTTCCCAACGGAACCACAACATCATCGGGAGAGATATTTGGGTACTATGTGATCACACACCAGTATTATAACCGTTACCGCCTGCCGATCATGCATACCGAAACCAATATGAAAATGCCCGACAGTGTACATTGGCTGTGGAAGGAATGGGCAAACCTTTACAGACTGATACAGGACGGTGTTCCGGTGATTGGCTTTACCTGGTACAGTCTAACCCATCAGGTTGACTGGGATACGGCTTTACGCGAGGACAATGGCAATATCAATGAGCTGGGGCTATACGACCTCGAGCGAAAAGAGACACCCGTTGGCAAAGCGTACAGGAGGCTTATTCAGCAGTGGAAAGATGTGCTGGCGCAGGAAAGCTATGGGCTGCACTTCAGAAAATGATTGTCGTGACACGCGTGATCATATTCTCCCTTCGACTATCAGTAGACGACCGGCAATTTCTTTCTTATGCAGGATGAAGCCAAGGATTTCCCTTTCTCCATCGAATCGTGATGGAGCAGGAGAAAATCCGGATTTCAGGAGCACATTTTGCGAAGCCTTGTTTTCTTTATCTGTATAGGCATAGATGGGATCGAGCGAGGTTTTTGTAAACACGTATTGAATTGCCTCCTTGGTTAATTCGGTAGCATAACCCAAGCCCCAGTATGGCGGCAAAAGCGAATAGCCTAATTGCATCTCGTCTCTTCCTTCCACGGGTATGATGGCGAAGGAGCCGACGAAATTTCCTGAACGGTCTTCCACGGCCCAGCGGCCGAACAGTTTTGTTTCTTCAGAATACCTCATTACCTGATTCAAAAAAAGATCGCATGCCTGCCGTGATTTCGGCGCACGGATGTAGCGCATCACCTGCTCATTGCCGTTAAGCGCGAAGAAATTATCGCTGTCTTTCGCGGTGAACAGGCGAACGTACAGTCTTTTAGTTTTGAAAACAGTAACCATCGGCAAAACAAATATAGGGATGCGGCGCGGCGATTA
>DATMHB010000665.1:0-7664 GCA_035555175.1 Flavisolibacter sp.
CATGGATCAACCCATCATCCGTTCCGCACCAGATCGTATTCACATCTTTATACGAAGGCGCAACGGTGTAGATGACACCCCTGCGCGGCATGGTCTTCATATCCGCGCTTGTATAAATGCCAACGCTGGCAGGAATGTCCCAGCTTTCCCTGCTCAGGTCGGGACTGATCACCTGCCAACTGTTGCCGCCATCTCTTGTCCTGAACAATACATTACCTGCATATAAAAGCATCCTGGGATCGACGGGCGAAAAAATTACCGGCGCCGTTCTTAAAAAACGGTAATGGCCGCTACGCACCGCTTCGGGTGCGATGTTTTGTGTCTGCCCTGAGCGTTTATCATACCGCGATAGTTTGCCGCCATAGATGATGTCGGGATTCAGTGGATCGGCCGCCACATAACCATATTCTTCCGCGCCAACCGGATGCCAATCGCGGAAGGTAATAGCGCCATCATTGCTGCGTGAAGCGATGCCAACCGAACCACTCTCCTGCTGCCCGCTGTACACATTATATGGAAATGCATTGTCCGTGCTTACATGATAGAACTGCGCAGTGGGTTGATTGTACCATGAAGAAAATGTCTGTCCTCCGTTCACGGTAATGATGGCACCCTGGTCGCTCGCAATTAAAATGATGTTAGTATTATCGGGATGGATCCAGATGCGGTGATAATCGTCGCCTCCGGGTGCGCCACGGAATGCGGTCCAGTTCTTTCCTCCATCAATCGATTTCCATGTCACCACATTCGCGCTATAAACAATTTCCGCATTTTTCGGATCCACTTTGATCTCCGCAAAATCGCTGCCCCTTCCCCACAATCGGTTGTCGGTTTGAATGCGTTGCCAGCTTTCGCCTCCATTATCGCTTCTATATATTCCGCCCGCCGCACCTGCGTCCACGGTTGCGTAGATGCGATCGGGCTGGCTGGGCGCAATGCCAAATCCAATGCGTCCAAGACCCTGTTCTGTCGTAGGGAAGCCATTCGTCAATTTCTTCCAGGTAGTTCCTCCATCTGTCGATTTGAATAGTCCGCTTTCGGGTCCATTCCATGCACCGTTCTCCCAGGGTCCCTGCCGTCCTGCCCACATGTCCGCATAAATGATATCAGGATTCTTCGGATCGATCGTGACCTGCACTGCTCCTGTATTTTCATCTTTATAAAGAACTTTCTCCCAGGTCTTCCCGCCATCAACCGTTCTATACACACCGCGCTCCTTATTCGGTCCATACGGATGACCAAGCGCGGCAACAAAGACGCGGTTCTCATTGCTCGGATCAATGGCCAGTCCGCCTACCTGCTGCACGTCGCTCAATCCAAGATAGCTCCATGTTTTTCCTCCGTCAGTGGATTTGTACATGCCGTTCCCTACTGAAAGGTCAGGTCTTTGCAAACCTTCTCCGCTTCCAACATAGATCACATCCGGGTTCGAAGGCGCTACCACAATATCACCGATCGATCCGGTGGGCTGGTCATCAAAAATCGGGAACCATGTTCTTCCATAATCAGTCGTCTTCCATACGCCGCCATTATTCACGCCAATATAAAAAACACCTGGCTGCTGGGGCACGCCAACAGCACCCACCGTTCTTCCGCCGCGATGCGGACCGATCATGCGCCATTTCAACATACTATACAATGCCGTGTCTTGTTGCTGGGCGCAGGTTGCGAAAACAATAAAAAAGGAAAGAAAAAGAGCGAGCAAATTCCTAATGAAGTGCAGCATAGTTAAATGGGTTGTCATTAAAATTAAAGAAAACGATCGAGGCAGAAGTTAAAGAAGGCCTTTCCTGCGGCTGCCGATGGGCATACCGGTAGGCTCCTCGGTTTTGCCAGCAATGGAATCTTTCATAGAACTATATGCAAGCATTGTGCTATTCATACGCTGCAACTGCGTCCGACTGAATTGTTGCGCAACCAGGGAAACTGTAAGAAATTGCTCGACCGAAATGCGCAAAGCGGCATCCGGCAGATCAGGTGGATATAGCACCATCCTGCGTGGCGTCGGCAAAATATAAAGTGAAGAAACGGCGCACCATCACAGCGTCCTCGCCCCGCTCGATCAATTATAGCTTTCTTCCACACCCAGGCTAACGCTTTTTGGATCAAAACGAATTATTAAAGAATAAGCGGTTTGATAATTGTTTGCGCCTCAAACGCTAAACCTCTATTTTTGTGCCCCAAAACGCCGGATATCCATTAGCCTATGCTGTGTCAACCATTCTTTTTCAACACTTATCATTGCAGAAAAGCTGCGCAAGTGCCGGGTTATTTCGGCTGCGGCGCCATCTTCAACAAGCCTCACCGTTCATGAACTCCGGATTAAAAATAGGAATACTGGGCACGAGAGGCATTCCGAATGCCTATGGAGGCTTCGAACAATTTGCAGAGTACCTTTCAGCTGCGCTCGTTAAAAAGGGCCATCACGTCTCGGTATACAATTCAAGCGATCACCCGTATCAGCGATCCGAATGGAACGGTGTGCAGATTATTCATTGCAGGGATTGGGAAAAAAAGATTGGGACCGCAGGTCAGTTCCTTTATGATTTTAATTGTTTTTCGGATGCACGCAAAAGGGATTTCGACATCCTGCTGCAATTGGGATACACCAGCAGCTCCCTTTGGTATTTCCGTTGGCCAAAGAACATGATCCAGATCGTCAATATGGATGGTTTGGAATGGAAAAGGACGAAGTATGGAAAATGGACAAGGAAATTCCTGAAGTATGCAGAAAGCATCGCTGCCAAACATGCCGACTTGCTCGTTGCGGATTCGGTGGGTATACAGGAATATTTATTGACAGCATATCACAAGCACTCTGTTTATATTCCCTACGGCGCGAATGTGGTCGATGATCCCAAGGAACGCTTCTTAAAAAATTATGGACTGCAGGCCGGCCAATACCTGCTTGTTATTGCACGCATAGAGCCCGAGAACAATGTAGAAATGATTATTAAGGGATATTTAAAATCGGCACAAAAAGAGCCGCTGGTGATCGTTGGTAATCCGCAAAATGCGTTTGGGACCTATTTGCGCACAACCTATCCCTCGGAAAATATAAAATATATAGGCGCCATTTATCAGCTTGGCGTCATTAATGCGCTGCGTTATTACGCGCGCGTATACTTTCATGGGCATTCCGTAGGCGGAACAAACCCTTCTCTGCTTGAAGCCATGGGTTGTGGCTGTAATATAGCGGCGCACGACAATCCGTTCAACAAGGCAATACTTACTGACAGCGCCCTCTATTTTGCCCGTGCCGAAGAGATCTGTGCGCTGATCGATAAAGAAGAAAATGATCATGCAATTCAAACAAGAAAGACGAGAAATATAGAAAAGGTTCGATCGCTATACAGCTGGCCAAAGATCATTGACGCATACGAAAGCCTATTTTTGGAAGCAATAGCGAAAACGGGCAAGGCAGGAAAAAACAAAAACCGAGGCAAAATAAACACACCTGTTTTATGATCAGTTTAGTCATTCCTGTTTACAATGAAGAAAATCTGGTGACGCAGCTGTTCGAGCGGAGCCGCCTCGCCATGCTGTCGATCGGCGAGGATTTCGAAGTGATTGTTGTTGATGATGGAAGCAGCGATGGCACACTGGAAAAATTATTGCTTTGTCATCAGCAGGACAGGCGCTTCAAGATCCTTTCCCTATCGCGCAATTTTGGCCATCAGGCTGCGTACACAGCCGGCCTCAGCTACGCAAAGGGCGACTATATAGCCATGATGGATGGCGATTTGCAGGACCCTCCTGAGCTGATCAAAAACATGTATGAAATAATCCGCACGCAGCGTGTGGACATTGTATACGGTAAAAGGATCGAGCGCAACGAAAAGGCATCGAAGCGTCTGATGATCCGCCTGTTTCATTCGATATTCAGGCGAATGTCGAATCTGCAAAACATCAAGCAGGTAGGCAATTTTTCCCTTATGTCGAGGAAGGCATTGAAAGCGTTTTTATCGCTCAATGAAAAGAACCGTTATCTGCCCGGCCTCCGGTCTTTCATCGGGTTCAAGCAGGGCTTTGTAGAATATTCGAGACCCGACCGCGAACAGGGAGAAGCCAAGATGAATTTGACGAAGCTTGTTGGACTTGCGCTTGATGCCATTTTTTCTTTTTCGAATATTCCGGTAAAGATCTGTCTGTATTCAGGATTCATCGGCGTGATCCTGATCTTTATTGCGGTGCTTTATATCATCATCGGAAAGATCACTGGCCTTGCGCCACTGGGCTGGTCTTCCATCATCCTCAGTATTTATTTTATCGGGTCTGTTCAGCTTTTGTCGATTGGTATCCTCGGCGAATACGTGTACCGCATTTACAAGGAAGCACAGAACCGTCCTATTTTCCTGGTAAATAATTTTATTGAATAACAAAACCGATATGCAGGAGATCCCCTACGTAGGAAATGAATTGGAGCTATTTCAGCACGCCACAACCTGGAAGAACTATTTTGGGAAATTTCTTCAACCCTATTTGAAAGGAAAAGTGTTGGAGGTAGGCGCTGGAATAGGCGGCACAACCCTGCATCTTTGCGACGGCACTCAAACCAAATGGACCTGCCTCGAGCCTGATCGCGACCTGTTTCAGGAATTGAAAAGAAAAGTAGACGCAAAAGAGCTGCCGGCCTGCTGCGAAGCAGTGAAAGGTGTGATCAGCGATCTACCCCCGTCTGTTACCTATAATACCATCATGTATATCGATGTGATCGAACACATTGAAGACGACAGGGCCGAGCTGGCCTCGGCATACAACTACCTTGATGAAGGGGGATACCTGCTGGTACTGGTGCCCGCGCACCAGTACGTGTTCAGTCCGTTCGATAAAAGCATAGGACACTATAGGAGGTACAACAAAAAAATGCTGCGGCAGGCTGCACCCAAAGGCGTGACCGTAAAAAGAATGTGGTATCTCGATTCTATGGGGCTGATCGCCTCTGTAGTGAACAAACTATTTCTTAAGCAGTCCTATCCAACTACCGCACAGGTGAGCATGTGGGACAAAAAACTAGTTCCGATATCAAAGTTTGCGGACCGATTGATCAATTACCAGACTGGCAAAACTCTAGTGGCCATATGGCAAAAAACCAGCGCGCAAAAATGAGATCATTAAAAAACAACTGGCTTTGGCTCACCTCTTTTATTGTTGTTACGGTGCTCTATCATATCTGTTACGGTCTGCAAACCATTGTACCGACGAATATAAGCTGGCTGATGACGGCGATGCATGACTGGGGCACTCATTATCTCGGCTTTTATTTTTTTAAAACCGAGGCATGGCATTTTCCGCTCGGTGAAGTACAACATTATTATGCGCCCGTAGGAACCAATGTGGGTTTTACAGATTCTATTCCATTGCTCGCGATCTTCTTTAAATTGTTCGCGCGGGTTTTGCCCGAGGACTTCCAGTATTTCGGAATATGGGTTTATACCTGTCACTTGCTGGCTGCTTATTTCACGATTAAACTCCTTAACCTGTTTAATGTAAACAGGACCCTTATTCTGCTTGCCGTTATTTTCATTGCTGCCAACCCCGTGCTCGTATACAGAGGGCTGCATCCGGCTCTTTGTGCGCACTGGCTTTTTATTGCGTCGCTGTATTTGTATTTTTTACCGGGTGGGCCGCCGGCCGCTGCCAAAAAAATTCTCTTCCGCCAGCTTGTCCTTCTTGTGGTGAGCGCGCTCATTAATCCCTATATCTGTTTCATGGTTCTGGGATTTAGCTTCATCCTTCCGCTTAAGCTGGGATTTTTTGATAAGGTGATCGAAAAAAAATGGAGCATTGTTTATTTCATTGTTTCGCTGCTGGTGATTGTGATACTGTTTTACCTCGTAGGCATGATTGATTTCAGCTCTAAAGAGGACTTGGGTGTTGCAGGTGCCTACGGCCTGTACAGCCTGAACCTGAATTGTCTTTACAATAGCTGGGGCTTTGCCACCCTCCTGCCGGGCTTCCGGTACGTTTCGTGGCATCAGTATGAAGGCTTTATGTATCTCGGCGTTGGAGCGATGATCCTGGCGGCGCTGGCCATTATTTTATTTGCCGTGAAAAAAGTTCAGGGGCACGCGTGGTGGCAACGGCGGTTCACAGTTAAAGGGACAAGCATGTTTCCTTTACTCTTACTGGCAGTGCTGCTTACTCTTTTCGCGATCACACACGTGGTCACCTTCAATGACAAAGTTCTTTTCAAACTGCCCGTCCCCAACCGTATCGTTAAGCTGGGCGACATTTTTAGAGCAAGCGCGCGGTTCTTTTGGATCCCGTATTATATGATCATGCTCTTCAGCATTCTTATTCTCGCCAGATCGGGGATCAGGCGAAGCATCGTTGTTGCGGTAGTCGGCATTGCATTGCTCATTCAGCTGTACGACACCAAACGGCTGCTCACGTTTCGTAACCTTAGCTATGGCAGCTATACCCCACCGATCAGCAGCAGCTGGGAGCGCCTGATCAAATCTTTCGACACGATTGTTTTTTACCCGCCGTTCCAGGCAACCTACAAATCTGATCTCGATTATCAGTATTTCTGTTTCCTTGCCGCAAGGGAAAGAAAGCCGATCAACATCGGATATGTCGCAAGGTCGAATGGCACCGCCGTTAACAAGGTCTCCGACAGTTTGAATAAGGCCCTGAGTGAAGGCGATGTTTCGAACAGGGTTTTATACATCACCACAAGGTCGTTTCTTCCTTATTTTACAAATCCGTTGGATGTGGATGCTTTGCAATTGAATGCGCTCGACGGTTATTATTATATGTATTCTAAAGAAGGCCGCGGCAACGAAGTATTGCAATTAAGCGCGGCACTGAATGAGCAGCATAAGGCAAGCCTTGATTCGGGTATCGCCGTTATCGGTGAGAAGCTTTATTACGAACCGGCGCCAAAGGTCAAGCCTGACGGAAATGGAAAAATGCTTTTTAATTTAGAACAGCTGACCGATGGCCCGAAATATGTTTCTCTCGGTGGCTGGGCTTTTATCGAAGGCAACACGAATTCAAAGGGTGATTCGATTTTTTCAACGCTGGAAAACCCTTCCCATTTCTATATCGCAAAAACAAAGATCAATGCAAGACCTGACCTCACAGCGCAGTACAAGGCGCAGCTGGATGATGCAGGTTTTTATGGCCTGATATTTAAAGATCGTGTGGAAAAAGGAAGATACGAGCTCGGCATTTTAATAAAAGACAAGAAAGGAAACTTGCATTACCAGCCTTCCGGAAAAGTAGTCAAAATCGGCATACCCGATATTATCAAGGCTGAAAAGCTGCCGTTGCTGCCGGCAGCGGGCCGCATCATTTACGGAGTAGATGTGCTTGAGTCAACCGGCGATGTGATTCACATTTCGGGCTGGGCAGCCCTGGAAAACCAGGATGCTACCAATAGCGTGATCAGCGTGGTTCTGAAAAACGGCGACCAGCTGTATACAGCAGAAACAGAGGCCGTTGTTCGTCCGGATGTTTCAGCAAGACCGGGCAACAAATACAATCTCAACAATTCTGGCTTTACATCTAAGATCAGCAAGAAAAGTTTGCCTAAAGGAAAATATCAGGTTGGTCTTCTCATCAGGAACGGTACCACCAATAAGGAAGCGGCCGTGATGACCGACCGCCAGGTGGACGTTCAATAACTGCGTGAATAAGAAAAGGCCCGGCGGTGGGGG
>DATMHB010000666.1:0-3921 GCA_035555175.1 Flavisolibacter sp.
CCGGCCGCGATCCTCACCTTTCGCTTCTGCTGATCTCTTATCGAAAATGACGGCAGCTCCATAGCAAAAGCTTCCGGTTCATAAACGATCCTGTAACCCTGGCCAGCCACACGCATCGAGATAATAAAATCATCAAGGATCACGCTGTCGGGAACGGGTTCAAATAAAGTTTTGCGAAGAGAGAACAATTCTCCCGCAGCGCCCACCACCGAATAAAATTCTGAATCGATCTTCTTTAAGAACGATTCATATTTCCAGTAAAGGCCCTCGCCCGCGCCTACCTCATCCGGACTTTCCGAAACCGACACCACTTTCTTCTCGCCCGCAACACCGCCCACGCTTGCGTCGGCATAATGGCGGGTGATGTTCCTGGTGGCTTCCGCATTGAGGAAAGTATTCGCATCGCTGAAGATCAAAATCTCATTGCGCGCAGCCAGCACCGCCCTGTTCAGGGCTGCAGATTTTCCCTTCCGTTCTGTCTGATGCAACAATTGTATTTCGGAATAACGGCTAATGATCGGGGCCGTACCATCCGTTGATCCATCAGTGATGAAAAGAAATTCTATTTTTTCCGCAGGATAATCCTGACGCAAAGAGTTCAGGATCTTTTTTTCTATACAGCTTTCTTCATTGTATGCCGCTACGATAAATGAAACAGAGGGAAAAGTTTCCACAAAATCAATTCCCGTTTTTTTTGTCCGTTTCAGTTGGTTAATAAAATAGACCAATATGGCATAACCTGCATAATTGTAGAATACAACAAAACAACTCGCCACAAATACAACGATCCAGAACTGCATGAAGGAAAATTACAGGACGAAAATAAAAAGATGTACCCGAAAATGCCCGAGGCGCTTGCGCCGCCAATTTACAAAGGTCGCAGGTTGCCTACTTTCTTGCGATGATCATCATTTCCTTAATGCCGCTCAATCTTGAAACGAAGTTCGTAGCAAAGCGGTAAAGGGGGAAATTCATACCGGCCAGAGGTAATAGCTTGTGATATCCGGCACCCCTGATATACCTGTTCTCCTCAATGGTGAAACCAACAGTAAGCAAAAGGTTATTGATGGCCTGGAAGTTCCATGTATGCAGGTGTTGGTTCAGGTCATACTCGAATTTGCCCTTTCCATGACGTTCGAATGGAATAACAAGAATAAGTTTTTGTCCTTTTTTCAATTTGGAATACATTTCTTCGAGCATTTGCTTTGGATGCGGGTGATGCTCGAGTACGTGCGCGGAGAAGACGACATCGAAACTGTTGTCGGGAATTTCTGCGAGATTGGTGGTGGCATTGATGCCTTTCTTGCGGCAGAATTCAATGCCGAAAGTGGAAATATCGTATCCCATTGCGTTCGGCAGGTAGTAAATATTCTGACCAAGTCCGCAACCAAAATCCAGTACCCTGCTCTTCAGATCGATACCGCTGAAAAATTTCTTTAATGCGATCTTGGCACGTGCATTATAGTATTTGTCGTTGAAGTGATTGCTGTGTCTTGTTGAATGGTACCAGGACTCATAGTCGAGTGAGGTATGGCCGGTTGATTTCGTGTCTTCTTTTGGTAATAGGGTAGTCTGCATAAGTCTTTGCTTTGTGGGCTAAATTAAGGACATCCCCCTGAAATTGAAAGGAAATATGGCATTTTATTCGCAGACACGGCAGCTAATTAAATCGCTGAAAGTCTTACGTGGACCGGAAAAAGCTTTATTTTGTAACCCGAATGAGGCAGGGCCGAAAAATTAAGGAAACCCTATGATTGGCAGTACCATGTACATCATCTTCCTGGTTGTTTTTTTGTATTGTGCGCTTACCGTGCTCTATCTTTTTCTTCATGCCCTGTTTGCAAAGTACTTCTACCGCGACCGGTTCAGCAGGCCTGAAATGCCCGCCAGTCAACGGATCGCTATACTCGTGCCCGGCTATAAAGAAGACAACATCATCCTTTCTACGGCTAAAAGCCTGCTCACGCTCGATTATCCCAAAGAATTGTACGATGTCTATATCATCGCAGACTCATTCCAGGAACAGACCATCCGGCAGCTGCGTGCGCTTCCCATCCGTGTTTATGAGGTGAGCTTCGACAAGAGCACGAAGACCAAATCCCTGAATGAAGCCTTTGCACGCATGGATAAACCGTATGATATTGCACTTATCTGTGACGCGGACAATATACTTGCGCCCGATTTTTTGACAAGGGTCAATAGCGCTTTTGTCAACGGAGCGCATGCGGTTCAGGGAAGGAGGGTAGCAAAGAATCTCGATACTTCTTTTGCTATACTCGATGCCTGCAGCGAAGGCATCAACAATAATATTTTCAGAAAGGGCGCCAATGCGCTCGGACTTTCTTCGTCAGTGATCGGCTCAGGAATGGCATTTGAATTCTCGAAGGTCAAAAAAGTGTTGAGCAGCATAAGCGCTGTCGGTGGCTTCGATAAGATCCTGCAGTTAGAGATGGTGGAAGATGGACAAAAGATTCAATACCTCGCAGAGGCGATCGTATTCGATGAAAAAGTGGATTCATCCCATGCGTTCAAACATCAGCGCAGGAGGTGGGTTTCGAGCCAGTTCATTTATCTGAAGCAATTTTTTAGGCCGGCCGTGCACCAATTGCTCAAGGGCAACTTCAGTTATTTTGATCTTGCGCTTGTGAAAAGCGTTATGCTGCCCCGGGCCTTTCTGATGGTATTGCTTCCTCTGCTGGTGCCAGCATCGTATTTCTTTGGTGCCGGCTGGATGCTCACGACCATTGTTGTGGTGTTCATGTACGCGCTGAGCCTTTTGCTTGCCCTGCCTGCAGAATTGATCAACAAGGACCTGTTGTCGGCCATTCTGCGGCTACCCAAGGCCGTGGCACTGATGTTCGGTGCGCTCTTTCATGTGAAGCGGGCCAATAAGAGCTTTATCCATACTGTTCATACAAAAACAGAAATCAATAATCCGTTGTTCAATGAGCACAGCAAATAACACATACGAGTACAACCGCATTGCTGACCGAAAAAGGGTCGACTTCATTGCAAGGGTCCTCCAGCAATCTCTTCCAAAAAATGCAAAGATCCTTGACGTTGGCTGCGGCAATGGGGTGATCAGCCGCCACCTTGGCCGCCTTGGCTTTAACGTGCTGGGTATCGATGTCAGCGAAAAAACGATAGAGACGGCGCGTTCGCTCACCACGCTCCCCAATGTTCAATTCATTACAAAGAGCGCAGAGGAGCTTGTGGCCTCGGGCGAAAAATATGATGCTGTTATCTGCAGTGAGGTGCTGGAACACCTCCATGATCCCGGCGCACTGCTGAAAGTATTGCACCAAAGTTTGGCCGACAACGGAAAGCTCATTGTAACGGTGCCCAACGGAAAAGGTCCAAGGGAGAGCTTCGTTACGAGACCTGTGCTGAAAATGCGCAAAAGCAACAGCCTGCTCTGGCGCCTTTTGGTGAAGTTGAAGACTACTCTCGGTTACAGTGGCACTACAGTACAATCGGCAGCCGACGATCTTGACCACATCCAGTTCTTTACGAGAAAAGACCTCGAACAATTATCCCAATCACACGGATTCAGGATCACAGGCTTCGGTAAATCGAATTTTGTGGAAGACGTATTTCCGTTTTCATTTTTTGCGAAGAGAATTGTTTTTCTCCAGAAGGTCGATTGCAAGATCGCGGACATCCTGCCTTATCAGTTTACAGGTGGATTCTTTAGTGTGTGGGAAAAGAACAGGCCATCGCTTCATGTGCAAAAATCATAGGATTGAGAAGAATTAAAATCGCTTACCTCACGGTCAATGACCCGCTCGACAAAAGGTCGTGGTCCGGCATCACCTATTATCTGGGTCAGTCGCTCCAGCGCAATGTTGGAGACGTGGATTTTTTGGGGCCGGTGCAATTTCCCGGTTGGGTTCACAAAATTCTCAGAGCGGTTGCAAAGTT
>DATMHB010000667.1:0-3601 GCA_035555175.1 Flavisolibacter sp.
ATGGGCACCGAAGCCGATGTGTATGACGACGACCTCGCCGCACTGAACGCAACGGATCAGGAGATCGGCACACCCCAAAATGTTTCGAACGACGACCTGAACACGGACCTTGACATTCCGGGATCCGAACTGGATGACGAGAATGAAAGCATTGGCGAAGAAGATGAAGAGAATAATTATTACAGTCTTGGTGGTGACCGCCACGAAAGCCAGGAAGAAGATCCTTATTCAGGACCCGACAGAGGACAATCATAACAAGTCTCCGATCGAGATCCTGCAAAATGAAATTTTGATCAATCGTTCCTCCTTCAAATTGCTTTCCGAAGGAAGCTGGTTACAGCCCGGATAGATGACAGGGCCGGGCCAAACGATCGCAGTATGCAGTTAACCAATTTCCTGTAACTTTAAGCGTTACCATAACTATCAAACTTTTACACTATCTGTTGAATGTCGCAGCAGATCTGTAAAAAGCAATTTTCCGTGAAGACAAGAATCGAAAACAAAATATCATTAGAGCAACTCACACACCTACCCACTTTCGCCCAATATCTGCTGCAACACAGGTTGCATGATTTCGTCGACTTACAGCTGAGGCTGTCGGAAGAGATCGATCTGCCCATGATGCAATTCCTGAAGGCGCTGACACAGGAGCAACTTGAAGAGCTTGCATTGAATGGTGCTATTGAATTTTTAAGCTATCTCGCGGAGAATAAGGCGAGACTTCAGATCGAACATTCCATCCGTCAGTGGAAAGACAACCAGCTGCCGATACTTCGCAAAGAAGAGATCGTAGCCGATGATATCACAATGCTGAACTACCTGCGCAAAAAAGCGTTCCTTCATTTTATTCCTGATTACTGTGATGCAACGGACCAAATGATCGAGCTCATCGATGAGATCGATCTGTTTCTTACTTGCTCAGAAACGGCGCTGACCAACACTTACATCAATCTTTTGAAGACCAGGATCTCGGATGACAGCCTGCTCATCGAAAAAGTGAATGACACGATTCCGGGCGCGGTCTATGTGTTCGACGTTCAACAATTCAAGGGAGTTTATTCCAATCATAAGCTCGGCTCCATCATTGGCTATCCTCAGAACGAATTGAACCAGCTGGCGGAGGCCTCGATCGGTGATCTTATTCATCCCGACGACCAGGCCGGCATGATGGAACATATACAACGCCTGAAGAGTGCAAAGGATGGAGAAATAAGAATTTTCAAATACAGGATCAAAGACCGTCACGGAAACTACCGGTGGCTGGCCAATCATGAATCGATCTTTAAAAGGGATGAACAGGGCGAGGTGCTGCATACGATCGGCATTACCCTGGATATCGACAAGGAAGAAAGAACAGCCCTCGCGCTAAGGGAAAATGAAAATCTGCGCAAACAGGCCGAATCCATTACGCATATCGGACACTATACCTGGGACGTGGCGACCAACGAGCTCAAATGGTCGGATGAATTATACAGGATCTATGGATTTACTCCCGAAAAGGAAACCATCGATTTTTCAGTAATTGAACGGTTCAATCATCCTGAAGACATGTCGATCATCCGCGAAGAAACGCAGAGGGCCGTGGCTAACAAAACCTCATTTGATTTTCATTACCGCATCATAACCAGAGATGGCATTGAAAAGACCCTGCACGCGCTGGGCAATGTTCTATTCGATCAATTTGGAGAACCCAAACAGGTGCTGGGCACTGTACAGGATGTTACCGAAAAACAAAATCTCATACGCAAGCTTAGTCATAACGAATCGATCTATAAGCAGGCTGAGGAACTGGCCAACATGGGGAACTGGAGTCTGGACCTGTCGACCAACAAGCTTCAATGGACAGATCAATTGTACCGCATTTATGGTATGCAGCCTCAATCGGGGGAAATGACCATTGACCGCTTTCTATCCTTCGTGCATCCCGAAGACAGGCAATATGTGGCGAACGGCATAGAGGACATGGCGCAGGAAAACATTCTCGATTATACATTCAGGATCATTACGGCAGATGGAAAGACAAAGATCCTCCGCTCGGTTGCCCAGGTACAAAAAGACCAGAATGGAAAACCAATCATGGTGGTAGGAACCGAGCGGGATGTGACCGAGAAACAAAACCTTATCACAAGTCTCAGAAAAAGCGAGAAGCTCTACAAGCAGGCCCAGGCCCTCGCGCATGTGGGTAACTGGAGCTGGGACATTATATCGAACCAGATCGAGTGGTCTGACGAGCTCTATCGCATTTATGGGCTCGAACCGCAGTCGCAAATCCTTGCCTTTGACGATTATGTTGCTTACATCCACCCTGATGACAGGGACGATGTAAGGAGCCAGATAGCACATGCGCTTGAATCAAAAGAGCCGTGGAGCTTTACGCATAAGGTAGTGAGACAATCCGGCGAGGTCAGGATCGTATATGCAACAGGGGAAGTACTGGCCGACGAGAAAGGCAAACCTTATATGATGGTCGGCACTGCACAGGATGTTACGGAGCGTCAAACCCTCATCGATCGCCTACAGGAAAGTGAAAGACTATTTAAACAGGCACAGGCGCTTGCGCATTTGGGCAGCTGGTCACTGGACCTGAAAACGAAGCAATTCAGCTGGTCGGAAGAAATGTACCGGATCTATGAGCTGCCGGTTGACACGAGATTGACCTTTGATGAATGGGTGGGTCACCTGCATGCGGATGAAAGAGATGAAGCGGTGCGGTATTATGAGAATTGCGTACGAGAGAAAAAACTATACGACCGCATTCATCGCATCATTTTATCGAATGGAAAGATCAAGACCATCCACCGAAAGGGAGACCTGATCTTTGATGAAAAGGGTGAACCTGTAAAAATGGTGGGCACAACCCAGGATGTGACGGAAGATCACCGTGTGCAGCAGGAACTGAAAGATAATCAAACGTTCATCCAAAAGATCACTGATGCCACGCCGTCCATCATCGCTTCTTACAATGTGAACACCGGTAGATATGTTTTCATTAGCGAAGGACTGGAAAAATTGCTTGGTTACGAAAGACAGCGGGTCATGGAAGAGGGCGTAAATTTTTTTATCGGCCTTGTACATCCCGATGACCTGCAGGCGATGTCTGCCAAGAATGCCGCTGCCATGGAAGAAGCGAATGCGCATCCGGAAAAAAATGACCTGGTGATCGAATTCGTTTATAGAATGAAACACAGGAACGGACAATACCGCTGGTTTCATACCTACGGCACCATATTCGACAGGAACAGTGAAAATAAAATAGAGCACGTTCTGAATATTTCGCTGGATGTAACCGAACAAATGGAAGCATCGGAAAAGATCAAGGAGCAGGAGCATTTTATCCAGCAGATTGCCGATGCCTCTCCTACGATACTTTATTTGTACAATGTGGAGACCCAAAGTATAGAATACATCAACCGGGAAATATTTTTTGTGCTGGGTTATTTGCCGGAGGAGATCATCGAAGCGGGCGCCGACGTAACCGCTCAATTATATCATCCCGAAGATTATCAGCTGCTGCCGGCCAGAAAGGAAAGCGGTAAAAGCTTTCAACAGGTGGACTCAATGATCCAGTACGAGTGCCGTATGATAAATAAGGAAGGCGAAT
>DATMHB010000668.1:0-6315 GCA_035555175.1 Flavisolibacter sp.
TGTTGCACCTTTTTTTGGAATCCAGATCTTTCCATAGTTGTCCTGCGTCCAGTGATTTTCCTGCACATAAGCTGGAAAGCTGAAGTCGTAATCCGCTATCGAATCGGATGCAATTACCGGAAGCACGCTCGTCACATTACCACTGCTTGTGAGCTTTTTTACATTACCGGGCGTCAGATACATAAGATAAACGCCTGGTTCAACATTCTGTACCTGCGCCGGATTAACGCCATAGTCTTCTTCGAGTGCGTCGAGGTTGAGTTGCGATTTGGCTACTACGCGGTAATCCGTTTGCGATTGAGGCGGAGGCTCGGAAAGCTTGTTGTTCACAAATACCATCCCGTTCACTATGGCTATGGTATCACCCGCAACGGCAATGCACCTTTTTATGTAATTATCAGTTTTGTCCGGAGGATGTATTGCCAGCGGAAATTGGTCAGGATTATCAAGAACCATTTTGCGGCCGACCACTTCATCTCCCTTTCCAAGCTCGCGGATCAGTTGATAATAGGGATGCCCCGACTGATAGTCGGGAAGATTGACGACTGTATCTCCTGCCGGAAAGTTATAGACTACCACATCGCGCCTTTCTACCGGCGACGAAAACCAGCGGATGTACGGGAACTCAATAAGCTCAGTGTACGACTTTCTTTGTGTGCCCGGAATATAGTTATGTATGAATGGAATCGATAACGGCGTGTTCGGAATGCGCGGTCCGTAACTGAACTTGCTGACGAAGAGGAAATCGTTGATCAACAGGGTGCGTTCCATTGAACCGCTCGGAATGGTATAGGCTTCAAAAATAAATGTGCGGATCAGCGTAGCAGCAACGATCGCGAAAATGGCGGCATCAACCCATTCGCGCCATCCCGGTTTGTGATAACGTGCTGCGCCTTCTGGCCCGATATACCTGATCTTTGAGGAATAACCCAGATAGGGAAAATAGAACATAGCGAACAGGGCTGCCAGAATATGGTCTCCGAGGCTGAACCTGCCGAAAAGCTTTACGAACTCTATGAAAATGCCCGGCGTAATGAACCAGCCTACAACAGGTATGAGCTGCCAGAACACCCAGTGCTTCGGCCGCCTTGCAAGCTCCTGCATCACCCAGGTATTGTAAAAAGGAACAAACGCCTTCCATTGTGCCACCCCGGCCTTTTGAAACATTTTTGCCAAACCGAATGAAGGAAGAAAAACGAGAAGGACAGAAATTAAATAAACAATCAGGATGTGTGAAAGCGGCATTCCATTATTTTTAACGCGGACAAATTTATTGTTTTAACATTCTAGCGGGTAACAATGTAAGCAAAGTTTTTGCTAAAGTGTATAATTGCCAAGTTTTGATCTACAGCTATGCAAATCTTCTCTATCAGAGACATAGAAAACCTGACAGGCGTAAAAGCCCATACGCTTCGCATATGGGAACAGCGTTATAAATTCTTTCAACCAAAAAGAAAGGAAAGCCAACACCGTTTCTATGACAACGAGGACCTGAAGAAACTGCTCAGGGTCTCGTATCTCTATCACAATGGCTGGAAGATCTCGAAGATCGCTGCTATGGCTGATTCCATGATCGCCGAAACAATAGCGGGGGCAGAAGTCACCGATGGCGAATACAAAAAGTCTGTAACGCTGATGATTGAAGCAGCGGTCGATTTCAATGAAAGCAGGATCATCGGCATGCTGAATGATATTGTGGAAAAGATCGGCTTTGAACGTTGTATCACCGAAGTGTGTTATCCCTTCCTCCAAAAGATCGGTTTGCTGTGGTCAACCAACAATGTGATCCCTGCACAGGAACATTTTTCAAGCTATATCATTCAGAACAGGATCATCGTTGAAACCGAAAAACTTCCATTTCACGATCGTACACCCGAAGTGATGCTTATTTGTCCGGAGGGCGAGTACCATGAGCTGCCCCTTTTATTCATTAATTATCTCCTGAAAAAGCAGGGACGCTCAACGGTGTACCTTGGAAGCAATATCCTCAAATCGGAAGTAGTCGAGGCGGCTTCCGTCTCCGGCATTCGTTACCTGTATCTGCACCTGATCACCAATTTCACGGGTCTGTATGCAGACGATTATCTGGAAGAGATCTGCAGGAGCCTGCCCGACAAAAAGATCCTGGCGTCCGGACAGGGCATCAAAAATGTGCAGCGCAATTTTGTAAACCTGAGATTACTGAAAACCGATCAGGAAATCCGCGATTTCGTAAGCAGTCTTTAAGGGTTCAGCTGTACGTGGTTTCTGATATCTTCCCTGGTTATGCCTTTGCCGGAAAGAATGACAAGGCGCTCGACAATATTCCGGAGCTCTCTTATATTTCCCGTCCAGTTATACTCCTGCAGCATTTTTATGGCGTCGTCTGTAATGGGTTTTTTAGCAATACCATAATCTTCACAGATGTCCTCCAGGAATCGTTCTACTAACAGCGGAATGTCGTCTTTCCGTTCATTGAGTGAAGGGACATGTATCACGATGACGCTTAAACGATGATAAAGGTCAAGCCGGAAGTTCTTTGCCTCTACTTCCTGCATCAGGTCTTTGTTAGTGGCAGCAATTACCCTTACATCCACGTTAATATCCTTGTCGGCGCCTACGCGGGTGATCTTTCCTTCCTGCAAGGCCCTCAGCACCTTGGCCTGTGCGCTCAGGCTCATGTCACCAATTTCATCCAGGAACAGCGTGCCGCCATTAGCCTGTTCAAATTTCCCGATCCTTTGTTTAATGGCTGAAGTAAATGAGCCCTTTTCATGTCCGAACAACTCACTTTCAATCAACTCGCTCGGGATCGCAGCACAATTCACTTCTACAAGCGCGTTGCCGGCGCGGCTGCTCTTTTCATGAAGCCATCGCGCCACCAGCTCCTTTCCTACTCCATTTTCACCGGTAATGAGTACACGCGCCTCCGTGGGCGCTACTTTTTCAATGGTTTCTTTGATCTTTACGATTGGTGCCGACTCACCGATCATCTCCTGCGCCTTAAAGGCTTTTCTCTTGAGCGTCTTCGTTTCGTTAACCAACGAATTTCGCTCCTGGGCGTTACGAATGGTGATCAGAAGGCGGTTGAGATCCGGTGGTTTCTGAATGAAATCATATGCACCTTTCTTTACGGCTTCCACTGCTGTTTCGATATTCCCATGACCTGAGATCATGATTACGGGGATATCAGGATTGATCTCGACCGCCTTTTGCAAAAAATCAAGACCGTCTACCTTGGGCATCTTGATATCGCAAAGCACAACATCATAATTTTTTTCACGAAACTTCTTCAGCCCTTCTTCTCCGTCGCCTGCTTCGTCCAATTTGTATCCTTCGAATGAAAGAATTTCAGTGAGCGTCTTTCTAATGGCTTTCTCATCATCTATGATCAATATGTTGGGCATCTGTTTCATTTAGTTCGCAAAGAAACAAAAATACATGAAGTGAAAATGAATGCACGAAAGGTTGGAGTTGGCGCAAATAAACCCGGGGTCCTTTTTTGCGTAACGGATAAAGTGCTGGCTAACGGCCTAAAAAAGAAAAAGGCCGGATAGACATCCAGCCTCGTGTAAAATCCAATATCCTATGAAAAACCGAGACAAAGATGGGGGGTTAAAATGGATTTTCAAAACTTATTATAAATTATTTTTAAAGTGGTCAACTGTGAAAATGAGGGAGTTGTGTAGTTTACACATATTTTAAGTACAAACTCCACAATACGGGGTGACTTATCCGCAGAACGGGGACCGGGAACCAGGATTCGATCAGGCAGGGCGAAAATGGCGAGAAAAATTGCAGCAATAAGCGGCAGATAACCGCTTAATTTCTACGACGCATTAAGATAACTCTTAATTACTTCTTGAGATACATCACTTCCTTAACCAGCCTTACTGTTCTTGGAACGTCAGGAAGTGCGGCCGCCACAAGGTTCGCTGCATAGTGCAAAGGCGCGTCGGCAGCAGTGATGCGCCTGATAGGTGCATCCAGATAATCAAATCCTTCTTTCTGTATGCGATAAGTGATCTCTGAAGAAACGGATGCGAATGGCCATTGCTCTTCAACTATAACCAGCCGGTTCGTTTTCTTTACACTTTCAAGAATGGTCATCCAGTCAAGTGGGCGGATCGTTCTCAGGTCGATCACTTCAGCGCTTATGCCCTCCTTTTCCAGTTCGGCGGCAGCACCCAGGGCAACCTTCATCATCTTATTAAAGGAAACGATCGTTACATCGCGGCCCTGCTTTTTTACATCGGCCTTTCCTAATTCAATATAATACTCTTCATCGGGCACTTCGCTCTTATCGCCGTACATCACCTCACTTTCCATGAAAACCACCGGATCTTCTTCATACCTGATCGCCTGTTTCAATAAACCTTTTGCATCGTAGCCATTGCTCACGGAAACAACTTTCAGACCTGGGATATTTGCATAAAGTGATTCGAACGCGGTTGAGTGTTGGGCACCCAACTGGCCTGCGGAACCATTGGGTCCGCGGAAAACAATTGGACAGCTAACCTGTCCACCGCTCATCGCCAGCATTTTTGACGCCGTATTGAGGATCTGGTCCAGTGCAAGAACGGCAAAATTCCATGTCATGAATTCAACAACAGGACGCAGGCCATTTTGCGCAGCACCTACACCAACTGCTGTAAAACCCAGCTCAGAGATGGGTGTATCGATCACGCGGCGCGGACCAAATTCGGCCAGCATACCCTGACTCACTTTATATGCGCCATTGTATTCGGCAACTTCTTCGCCCATTAAGAAAACACGTTCATCGCGGCGCATTTCTTCTGACATGGCTTCACGCAAGGCTTCTCGAAAAGGAATTTGTCTCATGCTAAAATTTTACAGGCGGGGCAAAATTATCGGAGTGGGCCGATAAAACCTAAGAATTCTTAGGGATGTTTCAAACAATCTTTGGCCAGACGGACTATGGCGGAATCATACTGAATGTATCCCGCGTCATTTGCATTGGGGTATTTTCTTACCACCTTTTCAACCAGACAGGAACAATAAGCCCTGGCTTTTTCGATCCCAAGTTCTTTAACCTGTCTGCTTAAACACCCACTTACAAAATCAGATTTATTTTTCTCTGTCCATTTTCTCTTACAGGCGAAAGCCGAAAGCACGATCAGCACAATGATAATATTCCGGATGAATGATTGCATTCAGGCTGTTGAGGTTTAATGGCTGAAGATTTGCAAATAAAACGCCATGAGTTGGACAGAGATTATTGGTCTTGCGGCTGGCGTTTGCACAGCATGCTCACTGCTTCCACAGGTTGTGAAGACGATGAAAGAAAAAAAAGCAGAGGACGTTTCTTTGATCATGCTGTTGGTTTTGCAGGCCGGCCTTGTGCTGTGGATCGTTTATGGTTTCAAGAGGCAGGACATTCCCATCATTGCCACTAATTGTTTTTCACTTCTGGTAAATATTACTATGGTGATCCTGCGCGTCAAATACAGAGGCACATCGAAGCAATGAGTTTATACATTTTCGATCACCATCGCACTTGCGCCCCCGCCGCCATTGCATATGCCTGCTGCGCCGATCCTACCCTTATTATGCTTCAAAACGTTGATGAGCGTAACAACGATTCTTGCGCCACTGCATCCGAGTGGATGTCCGAGCGAAACAGCTCCTCCGTTCACATTCACCTTTTTGGGATCAAGATTCATTTTTTTTGTATTGACGATGCCTACCACGCTGAACGCTTCGTTCAATTCTACGTAGTCAATGTCCTTCATGTTCAGACCTGCTTTTTCAACGGCTCGTGGTACTGCAATGCTCGGCGTTGTAGTGAACCAGGTCGGCTCCTGCTCTGCATCTGCGTAACTGCGGAGAATCGCGACCGGCCTGATGCCCAGCTGGTCGGCCTTTTCCTTGCTCATTAGCACAACCGCTGCAGCACCATCGTTCATAGTGGAAGCATTTGCTGCCGTAACCGTACCTTCCTTTCCGAATGCAGGTTTTAAAGAGCTGACCTTGTCAAACTTTACATTCCAGGGCTCTTCATCCCTGGTGATGATCATAGGCTCTCCTTTTTTTGAGGGGATCTCAACCGGAACGACTTCGTCTTTAAATTTTCCGTTATCCCACGCAGCCTGACTGCGCTTATAGCTTTCAATGGCGAAAGCATCCTGTTCTTCGCGACTAATGGTATTTTCCGCGGCGCAGATATCGGCTGCACATCCCATCGCAAAATTGCTGTAGCAATCGGTGAGGCCATCCTTTTGCAAACCATCTGTCACGGCCGTGCTTCCATATTTGTTACCCCATCTAAGATGGTCTACATAAAATGGAACAGCGCTCATGTTTTCCATGCCTCCC
>DATMHB010000669.1:0-2970 GCA_035555175.1 Flavisolibacter sp.
CTTATTTTTTCGCTCCTGGAAGAATGGCTCAATAAGAATCAAGTGACAACCTAAATCATCTGCATGTCCTTTCTCAAACAGTTTGCTTTTTTCTTTGGTCTCGTGCTGTGTCTGTCAGTGGCTTGCTTTATGTATATCGGCCGCCCTTCCATGGGCATCGACGATGCCAATATCTTCTTTACCTATGCACGCAATATTGCCGGAGGACATGGATTTGTTTTTAATGTAGGCGGCGAAAGGGTCGAGGGGTTTACTTCCCTCCTTTGGGTCCTGATCTGTGCCTTGGCTTACTGCATTACTTCCAACCCTGAATTTATCTTGCTGTTTGTGCTCCTGGTGCTGACATCCCTCAGCGTGACGATCGTATACAGGGAACTGAAGAAGGACATGGATGCGCTCGATCCGGTGGTTTCTGCCAAATATGGCATCTGGATCTATTCGGCCTTCATTGTCTGCATTGCTCCTGCCTTCATCACCTGGTCGGTACTTAGCCTGATGGAGAACGGACTATGGAATTTGATTTACCTGCTAAATATAATGCTGCTGTTAAGGGCATTTAGTAAGGCAGAGCTTTCTTTGGCCGAAACATCATGGCTGGCCCTGGCGGGCGTGCTGCTGCTGCTGACAAGACCGGAAGGATTGGCATGGGGGGTCGTTTTCACAATAATCCTTGCCATTGGCAGGTGGAGACACCGGAAAAATTTCAGCGTTGCGTTGATATATTTCGCTGCAGTGGGCCTTACTGCCGCTGCCCTGACCCTATTCCGCCTCAGGTATTTCGGATACCCGTTCCCGAACACCTACTACGCGAAGGTATCCCACAATTTGCTCTACAATATCAGGAACGGCGCTGAATATGCATTCCTCTTCGTCGTAACGTATCATCCTCTGATCACGATCTTACTTTCCCTGATGGTGGTGGTGTCGCTGAGAGGGTGGAGAACCGTAACCAGGCTTAGAAGCGCTGATGGAGAAGACGAGCTGACGCAAAGGATCGCTGTTGTGACCGCCCTGATCATGATTGGCATTCTCATTCCGTTTACAACAGGCGGTGATCATTTCGGGAGCTTTCGATTTTATCAATCGTTCCAACTATTGTTTGCGTGGGGCCTTGTAGCGGCCACGATGCTCTACAGGCAGGCTGCCCTTAGAAAAATAAGAACGGCAGTGATAACTGCATTGATGTCGGTGTTTTTATTCTTTGTCTTCTTTGCGGCCGATGGCATGTACAGCTTGAGGAGCGCTCCGCAGAACCAGCTGAACTATGAATTTTATCTCGCGTCGCAAGGTCGCCGCATTGCCAGCGAAGTGAATGCTCTTTGGCCCAACGATCCACCCTCCACAGGAATGGTGGCCGTGGGAGGATTCGCCTATAAGTACAGGGGAACTACGGTTGACCTGATGGGGCTCAACGATACACTGATGGGTCATAACAAAGGTGACCGGACAGGCATTAAAAATCACGCGGCCTTCAACAAAGAAGTGTTTTACAAGCTGCAACCCCAACTGCTGCTTCCGAAAATAATCGGCAGGGAAGAAGATGCCACGGTTACTTTCAACGATTTGCGGAATGAATTCAATTTCGAGAACCGTGCACTCAAGCACATCCTGAATGATTCTAGCTTTAACCGGTTATACGAGCCCGTGATGCTGAGAAAACTACCGGGACCACCGCTTTTTGCTTTTGTGCATGAAAACTTCCTCAATAAAGTAAAGGGTGATACCAGCGTTACCATCGTAAGGATCAGGTGAGCTGCGGTAGTGAAAGCGCGGATGCTAAATGGTGAATGTTGAATAACCACAAAGGACAAGGCTTACTACTGTTACTCCGCTTTCGCTCCTGCACGCCGGCTGTGTGTCGTGCTTTCTTTGCGTTCAACGTTAATGTAAAAACGCCATGCACATTACGCCTTCCACTGACCGAACTGCCTTTAAGTAACGCGTTAATAGCTGCCGTCAGCTGACCAGTTCAGGCTCCCTTGTTTCTTTTTCGCCGAGCACATGAAGCCGGTACATCCGGCTGAAGCCTTCAGCCCATTTATCCCAGTTCAGTTGTTCTTCAAAACGCAGCCTGCTCGAGCGTACGAGGTCGTGATACCGTTGCTTATCCCCGAATATTTCTGCAATGCGTTCTGCATAAGCAGAACCAGGTGCTTCGTAGGGAAGGCAATATCCGTTAATGCCGTCTTTCACTACATCCGGAACGCCGCCGGTGATGGTGGCGATCGCCGGCATGCCATAGGCATTTGATTCGCACGCTACAAGTAACGAGCAATCCGCTCTTGTTGGGAGCAAGAGGAAATGTGACGAAGACAGCAGGTGAATGAACTGTTCGTGGTCTTCTTTTTTATTTTTATTCAGAAAGGGTATCACTTCCATTCTTTCGTCTGCAATGCCATCGGGCGGCGTGCATCCGCAGATGATGAGCTTTGCATCCACACCCATTTTCTTGAGGTGTTGAAGCGCGTCAAAGGCAATGCGCCCACCTTTGCGTTCCCACTCCACCGCCAGATACAGCAGGGTGAGAACCGGGTTCTTTTCTTTTTCAAAAATGTTGCGCGCATCCGGAACAAAATCCATGTTAGCTCCTAAAGGCTGAACCAGGATTTTTTCCGCCGGAATATGATAATGCTGCATTGCCGACTGCTCAGCCCAGTGAGAAGAAAAAATAATGAAGCTGCTCTTTTGAAGTGATCTTTTTTCAAGGAGGTCGCCTTCCCATCTGGAAAACGAACTGATCTTTTCAAATTCATTTTTGTAATAATTGCTGATCAGGCGGAAGGTCGTGTCGGATACATAAACCGAAGGCAGATCAGAAGGAAAGAAGCTGAACTCGGTGGAAGCCGCCGGCGCCACCACGCAATCATATTTTTTTCCTTTCATTTTTTTTCTGAGGGCCCTGGCAGCATACCAGCTCAGTAACAGACTGTATTTTGTATTATACTCTTTCTTGAAAACGATACGAGTGAA
>DATMHB010000670.1:0-2673 GCA_035555175.1 Flavisolibacter sp.
GGATGTGCGAACTTATTGGTGTAGGCTTCCAGGCAATGCGTCAATGCGTCTATACCTGTTGCAGCCGTAATGGTTGAAGGCACTGAAAGCGTGAGCAACGGATCAACGATCACTACATCAGGAACCAGCCAGGGACTGATGATGCCTTTCTTTTGTCCATCGGCGTCGTCCACCAAAATAGCATTGGGAGAAACCTCGCTGCCCGTACCTGAAGTTGCAGGAAGACAGATGAGACGCTTTTTTCTTCCCTTCAGCAGGCCGATGCCAACATAGGCCTCCAATGGCTGCTCATTCTCCAATTGTGCCGCCACCAGTTTGCACACATCCAGAACGCTTCCTCCGCCAATGCCCACAACAACATCGGGGTTGAATGCGCTGATCCCATCCATCAGCTTTTTGAAATCGCTGAAGAAAGGCTCCTGGATTATACTCGTGTCAATCTGTACTTCAATCGATTTTTTCCTTAGTTGGCCGATGATCGTCTGCAACCTGGAAAGCAATGGCCCGATCGTAATGATCAGCACTTTCTTACAGGCGAGCCGGCTTAACTCTCCTGACAGCGTATCCAATTTTCCCTTTCCGAATATGAGCTTGTCGGGGAAATGGATCGTCAACTCGCCAATGCTGCTATCTTTTGTTATCCCTTGCATGCTTATTGCGCAATAAATTCTTTTACGACCGGAATGTTGAGGCGTTCACACCACCCTAAAAAACTGTCATAAATGCCATCCAATATTTGTTTCTGCTGCGGCGTGAGTTGTAAAACATGGGCCCTGCTGATGAGGCGCACGGGGAGCCCTCTTTTCTGCAAAAAATATTTTGCGCTCATCGGATACGCTTCATGGATCAGCGGGTCCACCCTCGTTAGTTCCGACTGCAGCCATTTCACTTCATCTTGTCTTGCGGGGTCGGTTGCGTGCTCACACATCCAAACCATTACTTCGGGATAAAAATTTCCTGAAATGGAAGACATGCCCCTGGCGCCCATCTGCAATGAATACATGGCGTTGGGGGTGTGCGCATCATAAAATTCAAATTCCGGGTGTCCATTCACCGCTTTCAGCTTTGCCTTCACCTGTTCCGGCTCTATCGATGTGTCCTTGTGATAAATGATCCGGTCGCTTTCCAGCAATGTTTTAAAAACTTCCGCGCCCAAAATGCGCTTGTAAGGAGCCGGACATTCATACAAACCAAGCGGAATGCCTTCGGTGAGATGGAACATTTTCCAAAACTTCCGTAACAGCACGTCGTCCACTTCATCCACTTTCGCATAGTGGCCGGTAATTAAAACCACGGCATCTATTCCGGTAGCGTAAATCTTTTTTGTGAACGCAGCCTTGTCTTCAAGCGTTAATCCGAATGAGCCCGTGGCCACCACCGGCACGCGTCCATTAACACATTTTACTACATGCGCCGTAAGCTCAACCCTTTCATCTTCACTAATGCTGAACATTTCACTGCTCAGGCAATTGGCAAAAAAGCCTTTCACGCCGGATGCCAGGTAAAAATCAACCAGCGTTGACAGCACATCCAGATCAACCTTTGCCTTCAGGTTGAATGGTGTGATCATCACCGGAACAAATTTTTTTTCGTCGTTCGTCATAAAACTTCACTTTCATTCAACAAAATTCGCGGGCTCTGCTTCGCTTCCTTCCGTTGCGAGGGCAGGAAGCGATCTCCTCTTCGCCGCCGTTAATAATAATCCGGTTAAGAAAATAGTCAGTGTGCCCATAACGATCACCATATTGCTGTTCAACGGACTTTTTAGAAACGCGTATTCGTCGGGCAGCTGTGCGGAGAAAGTCATCCAGACGATCACCACAACACCCAGCACTACTGCCGTTAAGGCCTCAGCGCTTTTTGTACGCCTGCTGATGATACCCAGCAAGAACAATCCCAACATGCCACCGGCAAAAATTCCGGATAATTGCCACCAGGCGTCGAGCAAGCTCTTTACGCCGATCATTGCAATGCCCGCGGTCAATCCTAACAATCCAAAACCAATAGTGGCGATGTGCAGCTGGAGCAGCTTTTCTTTCTCTCCCAAATTCCTTCTGAAGTAGCGCTTATAAATATCCATAGTGAAAACCGTTGCCGATGCGTTCATTCCGGAACTGATGGTGCTCATGGCAGCAGACAGCAAAGCGGACACGATCAGTCCAATTAATCCGGTCGGAACTGTGGTAACCATGAAATGCGGCATTACCTTATCGCCATAATCCGCAGGTTGCAGCTGCGATGCTAATTGATGTATCCCGGCCGTCGATGCCCCGGCATCCAATCTGTCGGCGGCCACTTGTTGCTTCACGGCTTCGATCAGTTCAGGATGTAGTTGATAGTACGCAAATAAGGAAGTGCCGATAATAAAAAAGAGTAAGGACGCAGGCACATAAAGCCATACGCACATCCACACCGATTTGGAAGCCTGCCTGGATGAGGTTGCAGTATGATACCGCTGAATATAATTCTGGTCCATGCCAAAATTGTTCAGGTTGATAAAAAATCCATACAACAGAACGACCCAGAAAGTCGATTTGGTAAAATCCGGTGAAAAGCTTCCGAAACTGAACTTGTGATTGACAACGGCGATGTCAACGATCTTTGACACACTTCCGATCTTAGCGATGATCAGGCACAAGATGAGCAGGGCACCCAGGGTCTTAATTACGGCCT
>DATMHB010000671.1:0-4240 GCA_035555175.1 Flavisolibacter sp.
TTAAAGACCTTATAGGTTCCGTTGACCATTGCTAATATTTATGCGAAGCTTAACCGGAAAAGATTTTCGCCCCCGGCCAACGGCCCTTATGCTCCTATAAAGTTCTTAAAACCCAAAGTGTCGTCTTTTGCAACCGCTCAGGGGCCAGCACGCGCAGGAAGGGTAGGAGGAAACTTTGGAGGATATCCGGGAAATTAAGGAGGACCTATAAGGTTTATAAGACCTATAAGGTGGAGGTGATACCATTGAACGGAACTCATCCAATAGCATTCACATGAAACGCGCCCTCCTCATCAACGAAAGCAGTGCAGGGAACCTGCAAGGTGTTTAAAACCTTGCCGCTCTGTGGGCTTCAACATCATTTCTGGTTTACCACCGTCTCGATCAAAATAAATTCGCAATCATCCCTGGCCTCAACCGAAACCCGGTCCGTATTCCAGATACCAATCGCATCCCTTTGTGGAAGCACCGTACCGGCAAGGCCAATCGAACCTTTGATCGCAAAAACAAAAACACATTTGTTCAGCGGATTGAGCGAGTACTCCACATTTTGACCTTTATCAAAAAGCCCGAGCGATATTTTTGTGTTTTGATTGATCCAGCAATGCTCGAGACCCTCTTCGCCGGAAATGACCGCTTGCAGCTTGTTTCTTCTTTTTTCCTTGGGAAAGAACCGGAACTGGTAACGCGGATTAATGTTCTGCAGTTTCGGCTGGATCCAGATCTGTAAAAAATTTACGTCCGTCTCCCCAACATTATATTCTTCATGACGCAAGCCACTTCCGGCGCTCATGATCTGCACCCAGTCTTCATGAACCACATTGCTGTAGCCCATTGAATCCTTATGGTTCATGCTTCCCTTGAGCATGATGGAAATGATCTCCATGTTCATATGCGGATGCGTACCGAAGCCTTTTCCGGCCTGCACAAAATCATCATTAAATGCCTGAATAGTGCCAAACGACGACCGTGCGGGGTCATAAAATTCGCTGAATGAAAAAAAGAAATTGCTTTTAAGCCAGCCGATGTCTTTGACGCCGCGGGCAGATGCGGGGAACAGTAAGCTTTGCATTATGATAAAATTAAACGTTGATCATTTAACCACCTGTTTTGCGGCTGGACAGCACCCGTTGGATGAATACTAACCCTCAAGCACACCCATTTTTCCCATTTCATAATCCATAACCGCCTGCTTGATTTCGCCGGGATAATTCATTACAAAAGGACCGTAGCTCACTACCGGCTCGTTGACCGGTTCTCCGGCGAGCAGAAGCAGTTTCCCCCCAGTCGTTGCGTTCAGCTCAATGCCCTGACCTTCCCGGTCAAACACCGCAAGCTGATAGGCATCTACAGTTGTGCCCTTCGATTCAAGCGATCCATCGAGCAAGTACACCATGGCGTTGAAGCCGGATGGTATTTCAATCGCCGTTTTTGCGCCGCGATTAAAATACACCATCATTGCCATGATGGGTGTGAAGGTAGATGCGGGACCCTTATGACCTTTATAATCACCCGCCACAAGACTGATCTCGAAACCATCTTCCCTGATCACGGGAATACTTTCCTTCTTAATGTCCTGATATTTCGGTGGCGTCATCTTAAATTCCCTTGGCAGGTTCACCCAAAGCTGGATGATTTCCATATTGCCGCCCTCGCGTGCAAACTCCTGGGAAGGTCCTTCGCTGTGAATGATACCGCTCCCCGACGTCATCCATTGCACGTCGCCCGGTTTGAGAAAACCTTCGCTGCCCGTGCTGTCCTTATGATGGAGCTTACCGTCGAATACAAATGTTACGGGTTCGAACCCACGGTGCGGATGAGGGCTGAGACGTGCTTTGATGGAGCCAGGCGCGTGGTAGGTAGGACCTCCATGATGAAGCAAAACAAAAGGACTCACCTGTGACAGGTCTTTTGCGGGCAGTGGCTGTTTCACTTCGAAAGGACCTACTTTGAAATGTTCAAGCGACTTGTGTACGATCGGTTTTCTGTATTGCATATAGCTCCTTAATTCATTGGAATTTCCATTAACAAAACTTCTGCATCACTATCTGCTTTAATGTTGAGGTTCGATGTTTCGGTCACACCAAGTCCATCGCGCCTGTTGAGCGCAATGTCATTGATGGTTGCATCCCCTTCCAAAACAAAAGCGTAAACACCGTTACCCTGTTTCTTCAGATCGTAGGTAAGCTGAGTGCCTTTATTGAGTTTACCCAAATAAAACCATGCATCCTGATGGATCTGAACGCCGCCGTCGGACGTGCCGATCGGAGACACCACAGTGGCGAGCTTATCTTGCTTTTCAGCATCACCGAAACTTTTTTGTTCATAGCGCGGCACCACATTTTTCTGATTAGGAAATACCCAGATCTGCAGAAATTTTACCTGCTGGTCGCTGTTCTTATTTTTTTCAGAATGGACAATGCCGCGACCGGCGCTCATTACCTGAACATCACCTTTTCGGATGACCTGGTTGGTTCCCGTATTGTCCTGGTGCTCAAGGTCACCTTCGAGCGGTATGGAAATGATCTCCATATTATCGTGCGGATGCCTTCCGAAGCCCATCCCGGGCGCAACGGTATCGTCATTCAATACACGAAGTGCGCCGAAATGCATCCGAGTAGGTTCATAATAATTTGCGAAGCTGAATGAATGCCAGCTATCGAGCCATCCGTGATTGGCATGGCCACGCGTGCCGGCCTTGTGAAGTATTGATTTCATAATTTTCCTTTTGCTTTTGATTCCTGTTTCAATGAGGTAGGTCCATGCAGGGCCGTGAGCCGACCGGCGCATTCAATAGATCGGAAACATCAGGGGTGATTAAACCCCTACTTTAATATCCGCTACTTTTTCTGCCAGCCAAATGAACTCGTTGACAAAAGTGTCTACGCTTTTCTTAAAGCTTTCATCAATGAGAGTGCCCGAAGCGTCAAATTTTTTATCGACCTGTGGCGTTACGAGCATGTAGGGAGAACCGATCCCGAAGAGCGCATAGACCAGTTCCTGCAATTGCATGGCCGCCCTTATGCCGCCAAGCGCCCCTGGTGATGCGGTAACAATACCAAAAGTTTTCCTGTGTTGCTTAGGGTAATGATCCAACAGGTTCTTTAGTGCGGCCGAATAACTCCCGTTATATTCCGGTGTCACAAGTATGAATGCATCGGCCCCGAACATTTTTTCAGACAGCGATCGGTATTGTTCAGGAGAACTTTCGATCGAGGTAAAGATCGACTGAAGCTGAGGCAATTCCACTTCCCTGAGGTCGATAATATCCGTCTCGTGTTCGGTTCTTGAACGGATCACCTGCTGCAGGTGAAGTGCCACCCGCAGGGTGATGCTGTTGCCTCTTGGACTGCCTGAAATAATTGCTACTCTCATAAATTTCATTTAGTAAATATAATACCGATGTTTAAACATCAAATTCCATTCCTGTTTGTTTTGCTGCTATAATGTCACATGATCTTACCTTAGTTGAAACAAATAGCATGCTTAACCGTCGAAAGTTCGTTCATTCTTCGCTTCTCACATCGGCTGCCCTGCTCATCAGGAAGCCTTCGTTCGCAGGTACAGCCTCCAATGCAGTAAGAAATCACCCGCTTGTTCTTTCCACCTGGGCGCAAAATGTCAAAGCCAGCGCAGCGGCCTGGTCAGTTCTTGGACAGGGTGGCAGGGCACTTGATGCTGTAGAGCAGGGGGTTCAGGTGCCGGAAGCTGACCCGGCCGACCAAAGTGTGGGGTATGGCGGACTGCCTGACAGGGATGGTAAGGTAACCCTCGATGCATGCATTATGGATGAGCAAGGCAACTGTGGCGCTGTCATGTTTCTTGAAGGCATCATGCACCCGATAAAGGTTGCGCGCCTCGTCATGGAAAAAACGCCGCACGTGCAGCTTGCCGGAGAGGGTGCACTGAAATTTGCGTTGGAAAACGGTTTTCGCGTTGAGAATTTATTAACGCCTGAAAGTGAAAAGGCGTGGAAGGAATGGTTGAAGAACTCGCATTATGATCCGATGACAATTCCAAAATTGCTTGAAAAATCAAACCAGCCAGGCCAGCAAAACAATCACGATACGATTGGTATGATTGCCATGGATGCAAATGGAAACCTCAGCGGTGCCTGCACCACAAGCGGCATGGCCTATAAGATGCGCGGCAGGGTGGGCGATTCTCCCATCATTGGCGCCGGCCTTTATGTAGACAATGAGGTTGGCGCAGCCACTTCAACAGGCGTGGGTGAAGAAGT
>DATMHB010000672.1:0-2117 GCA_035555175.1 Flavisolibacter sp.
TGGTATCAATATGAATTCGATCTGCACGAACCAGCCTATGCAACCGCAGTTCTGAAACTGAGGGCAAAATATAATGCAATGGTCTGGCTGAACGGCGTCGAGATCGGCTATGATCCCTATTCCACCTATTCACACGGCGCATTCGATGTCAGCAAAGCACTTAATCTAAATGGAAAGAACGAATTGGTAGTTCGCGTCGGCAGTTGGAATACTGCCACTGCACCTTCAAAGGAAAATTCGGCAGAGTGGTGGCGGAATTCGCGCGCGCCTGGTATCTGGGATGATGTTTCTATTGAATTGGGACAAAAAATTACGATCGGCCAGGTGAAGATATTGCCGGATACAAAAAGCAGGATCACTTCGTGTGAGATCGAGATAAACAATCATTCCAATGCTGACACGGCGATACACATCTTGGCATCTCTGCTGGATGAAGGAAAGTTGTTAACAGAGGCGAACGTGGCAATTGTGCTGAACGCAGGAGCCACAGGTGTTTATCACGCCGAATTACCCAGCCATATGCTGCAATATTGGAGCGCCGGCAAGGAAGGAAATGCGAAGTTGTATCAGGTTAATGTGAAGCTGGTAACAAAGGACGGCAGGACTTTGTCCGACAAAAGTTTTCCTTTCGGTTACCGCAGCATTGAAGTGAAAGGAAAGGATGTGCTTGTAAATGGAAGCAAGGTATTGTTCAGGGCAGAAAATATTGCCTTTGTGAGAGCTGTGAACCGCTGGCCGGCGCTTCTTTTCAACGAAAAATGGATCCGAAATTTTTTAAGGACCGCGATTCGGGAATACAATTTTAATTATTTAAGGATACACCTTGGACATGCATACAGTAAATGGTATGAGATCGCAGACCAGGAAGGCATCATGCTGCAGGACGAATGGCGCTATATGCACGATGATGAGCCTGTGGGCAGGGATAAGGATGAAGCCGTGATCGAGTTCACGCGCTGGATCCGTCAGAATGTCAATCATCCTTCAATCGTTGTGTGGGATCAGGAAAATGAAGGCAATGTACGCCTGTTGGATTTGAAAGCACAGCTGCGTCAATATGATCCGAGCCGCTTATGGGAAGATGATTTTTATGGAACACACAATTACCAGTATTCGGAAAACATAGTTTCCAAACCCGATTACCGACTTTCTGACTCAAAGCCCTCTACGGTGCTCGAATCCGTTCGCCTGTGGACAAATGAATACGGATTGCTGGAACCCAGGGAAAACTTTAAAACGAGTAGGACCAGCAGCGGGTGGGGGATCTTTTATTACACCAAAGAACTGATAGAGCAATTACAGTCGGATATCCATGCTGATCTCGGTACTTATGTGCGCAGCATCCGCATGCAGGCATGGAGTCCTTTTGCACTGTTAAGCGGATGGGTGAACGGTCAGAATTTTTTCGAGGGTAATATTGCCGATTCGCTGGTGCCAAAACCGAATCTTTTAGTGTTGAAAAAGATCAATGAACCGGTAGGCACTTCAATTGATATGCTGCAGGCCCGCGAATGGTATAAGGATAGGGTTACATATAAACCGCGAAGCTCTGTCACAAAGAACATCGTGGCATGGAACGATCTTGCGGAGGATCTAACGGCAACGCTCATCCTGACGGTCAAAGATCTAAACGGAAGAATATTAAGTCACCGACAAACAAGAATTACCATACCTTCTTATCAGTCGGTCAATCAAAAAATCACTTTTTTCACGCCTGAAAAAAGTGGCGTTTTCTTCCTCGAGCCGAGCCTTATTCTCCAAAATAAAAAGACAATTGCTGGTGTCACGCGGCGCATCATGGTTACACATCAGTCAGACAGATCCATTGAAGGGTTGATGGGTTTTGGGGGAAGCAGAATGCCATTTGCGGGAAGCCATTCCGTGATTGAAAATTTTTTGGGATTTACACCGGCAGAAAAAATGCAGAAGGCCATCATTGCGGTTGTGGGAAATGGTTTACTTGATAAGTTGGTTATGGAAGATGACGGAAAGATCTGCTTCGTTCAGTCGACCACTTATTTGAGCGGCACCCGCTCAATTCTTACCAATACCAGGATCAGTATCGATGGATAGATCTTGTCCACCAAACGGTACGAGGCCATGAATTATGTTGACCT
>DATMHB010000673.1:0-2424 GCA_035555175.1 Flavisolibacter sp.
AATTATGAATACGGCGACCGGCCGAAAAGCGGGATCTACAAAATTGAATCTGCAGAAAACACGAAAGAAGTTTCTAATAGTCACAACTGGATCACGGTTGAGAACCAGGGATTCAATTCACAATACAAAGTGTTAGCCGACGGTGATCTTCATCCCAGCGGAAATAGAGAACTCGCAGATGAAGTTCAGGTGCAACTGATAGACAGCATTTCATTTGAGATGCATTTCTACCGCAGCGGCCAGGTGATCCTTCACGTGGTGCACGAGATCATGCCCAATGGTTATCTCCGCATTACGCAGCAAGGTTTTAAAACGGACGGTGCTGCTTATACGAATACGGAGGTGTATCACAAGCAAATGAGTGTGATGCCTTATTCGGCATCGGTTTCCGGCGCTCTTGTAAAACCCAATGAAGAAGGCGTTATCAGGCACAAGGCGCTGACCGCTATGGAAGAGCAGACCAATATGCAGCTGGACCAGATCCGCAAGCAAATTGAATTGCTGGCTATGCAGGCGCAGGAGATCCACAAGCGAAAAGAATTGTCAATGCTGATCTATAATGCAAAGCTTTCTTTCAAGCCAGAGATCGGACAAATCTACTACCTGTACGAAAAGGCTGATGCCAGTCACATGATCTCGCTTATCTCACCCAAAGAATGGGGCGCTTCCATGCCTTATAAAAAATTTGTTGCAGCCGTACAATTGCTGGCCGACCATACCTGGAAGGAGATCTGATGAAGTCATTGAGGCGACGATGGTTTCTTCAACCATCACATGAATACTTAATTTTGGAGCATGACAAAGCTTTCGGTTAATATCAACAAGTTTGCGACCCTTCGTAATAGCCGCGGCGGCAATAACCCCGATATTGTAAAGGCAGCGGTTGACGCGCAGCGGTTCGGCGCGGACGGCGTAACCGTCCATCCGCGTCCTGATGAACGCCACATCCGTTATCAGGATGTGAGAGATATCCGGAAGGTGATCAGCACGGAATTCAATATTGAAGGGAATTCGAGGGAGCAGAAGTTCATTGACCTGGTACTTGAAAATAAACCCGACCAGGTAACCCTTGTACCCGATGAGCTGAACCAGATCACGTCGGATCACGGATGGGACACGATCAAACACAAAGATTATTTAAAGGACATCATTTCGGAATTTCAAAAATCCGGCATCAGAGTATCGATCTTTGTAGACCCTGTGATAGAAATGGTAGAAGGGGCCGCAAAGACAGGAACGGACAGGATTGAATTGTATACGGAGGAGTATGCCAGACAGGCCGCGGCCGGCAATCGTCAAAAGGCCATCACTCCCTATGTTGCCGCAGCAAAGAGGGCAAAGGAACTCGGTCTTGGGTTGAACGCAGGACATGACCTTGACCTGCATAATCTCAAATACTTTAAGCAGAATATTCCATGGCTCGATGAGGTTAGTATCGGGCATGCGCTGATCTGCGATGCGATATATCTAGGTTTTGAAAATTCGATCCAGCTGTATAGAAGGCAACTGGCGGAATAAGAAATTCATTACCCCGGTTTTGTGTTTGTCTACACTGTAATGGGCGACAACAGCCGACAAGACCTAACCGCAAAATAGCGCGTGCGCGAAACGGGTTTACAGGGCTGGGATCAGCGGCACTGTTGGAACAGCGGGCGACGCGGGCGCCGTTGCCCCCAGGGTACCAAGAGCAGCTCCTTTTAATGTCGAGCCAAGCTTGCCAGCCATCAGTTTATTGAGGCCAGTTGTTTTTTTCCCCTTCCGGCTCAACAAATATCCTATCGCGAAAAGCGCTGCCGCCACGGCAATCTTTTTAAGCATAGCGCCTTTCATAGCAGGAATATGTGTAGGCATCCCATCCTCGTCAAACTCGGCCGCTTCTTTCACATACCTTCCCGACGCGGGTATGCCCCATTTCCAGAATTCCCTCGATAATTTATGCAGCTCTTTTCTTGCCACATCTCCATACATCGGTTGTCCATGACCGGTAGCCATTACATTAGGTTCAAGCGCTGCCAATTCTTTTACTGAACGGGCGGCCGCGCCCCAATCGGGTGTGAAATATTTAGGAGGGCCACAAACAAATTTCTTTTGCGTGGCAACAGAAAGAAGCGACTCCTGCATGGTTGTAACAAAAGCATCACCGGCAATCAGCACGCCGTCCTTTTCGCGGAACAAGCTGATGTGGCCCGGGGTGTGCCCGGGTGTATGGATCCACTTCCAGTCTTCGAGTTCTTGTATACTTCCGTCTACCGGCAATTCACGCAGATATGATGAAGCATCGATCGGTCCTTTCGGATACACGAAGGACATGAGGGCCATGGCGCCGCCACCGACGGAGGGGTCAGGAGGAGGATAAGAAGCCCTGCCCGTTAGATAGGGACGTTCCATATGATGGCAATAAACCGGTACGCCCCACTCCTGAGC
>DATMHB010000674.1:0-3456 GCA_035555175.1 Flavisolibacter sp.
CAACACGATCGGTAAGGTGAATGGCCATACGATCAACCGGCTTGACTTTGAACAAAAAATCCAGAACCAGGAAAGAACCGAGCAGGCCCAGGGCTACCCGGTTGATGATAACCGCCGCCAGCAGATCATGCAGACTGTTTGGGACCAGGAAGTAAATGACGTGATCCTGAACGAAGAATATGAAAAGTTGGGACTGACCGTAACGGATAAGGAATTAAGGGATATGCTGTACGGCGCAAATCCTCCCCAGGAATTAAAACAGCAGTTTACCGATCAAAAGACCGGGCAGTTCAATGCCACAGCGGCGCAGCAATATATTAATAGTGCGCGGAAGGATCCTACCAGAAAGGACCAGATAGATAAATATTTCGAATACCTGAAGTCGCAACGCCTGATGGGCAAGTATATGTCCCTTCTGACCAACACCATCTACTTTCCAAAATGGTTTCTTGAAAAAAGAAATGTTGACAACAGCCTGATGGGCAAGATCTCTTATGTTTCTGTTCCTTATGCTACCATAGCGGACAGTGCCGTAAAAGTTACCGACGAAGAGATCAGGAGTTATGTCAATGATCATAAGGACGAGTTCGAGCAAAAGGATGAAACCCGCTCTATCAGTTATGTCCTGTTCAATGCAGCGCCGAACGCTTCCGATTCAGGGGCCATAAAGAACCAGGTGCTTGCGCTGAAAGGACCTTTTGCATCTGCCACCGATGCGGGCACTTTCATAAATCAACAGGGAAGTGAAACTCCTTACGAAGATATTTACCAGTCAAAATCGTCCATTCCCGCGGCAGCAAAAGATTCCATTGTAAATCTGCCGAAGGGCGGCCTGTACGGACCGTATTTGGACGGACCGAATTATGTGATCGCAAAAATGATCGATAGCCGTATTCTTCCCGATTCAGTGAAGGCGCGTCATATCTTATTAGGCACCGTGAATCCACAGACGGGTCAACCGATTATGTCGGATAGCGTGGCCAAAGCCAAGGCAGATAGTATTGCATTGGCTATTAAGAATGGCGCTAGCTTTGACCTTCTCGATTCTTTGTACTCGACAGATGAGGCAGCCAAAAAGGACAAGGGCGTCATGACCTTTCCTTCGGCCATTATCCAGGGGCCAAACTTTGCAAAAGAGTTCGGTCAGTTCATTTTGTTCGATGGCAAGCCCGGCGACAAAAAAGTTTTGAAGACCCAGTTCGGCTGGCACTATATCGAAATAATGGAGCACAAGAATCCTCAGCTCCAATATAAGGTTGCTTACCTCGCAAAGCCCGTTTATGTAAGTCCTGAAACCGATCAGCAGGCACATAACCAGGCCAATCTTTTTGCAGGGGACAGCCGGGATATCAATTCCTTTAATTCGAACTTCGACAAGAACCTGCGTCCGAAAGGGATCAGCAAACTGGTAGCGATCGATATCGACGCGATGGCTTATAACATCCAGGGTCTTCAGGGCAATGCGCGCAGCTTTGTAAAAAAGATATTCGAAGCAGATAAAGGTGATGTGATCAGCCCGGAAAGAGTTGGCGATAATTACGTGGTTGCCGTTGTTACCGATGTAACGGAACCCGGCGTTCAAAGCGTGAACTCCGTGCGGCCACGCGTAGAGCCGATCTTGCGCAATAAGAAAAAAGGTGAGCAGATAAAAAAGAATATCGGGCAGGTAACCACCCTGGAGCAGGTAGCCGGCAAGGTGGGCCAAAATATCCAGACGATCGACAGCCTGCGTTTCAGCGGAGGTCCTAATCTTGGATATGAGCCGAAAATACTCGGTGCTTCATTCAATCCTGCCAACAAAGGAAAAGTGGTTAACGAACCGATCGCCGGCACCTCTGGGGTATTTGTTCTGCGCGTAGATAACACAACCACAACGCCGGTTGAGGCAGCCAACATCGAAGAACAGCAAAGGATGCTCGACATGCAATCGCGCCAGAGCCTGATGCAACAGATGCAGCAAGGCTACAATCCAATCATTGAAGTATTGAAGAGGGCAGCCACTATTAAAGATAACCGGTCGAAGTTCTTTTAACCAGAGGACAGATTCGATAGACTCCATTAAAATAAGAAAGCCGTCTGCCAAAAGCAGGCGGCTTTTTATCTGGCGTTGCTTTGACTTTTGATTAAGAACAAACCGTCTAAATTTGCAGGATGAGCGAAACAATTGTGAATAAGGTGGCGAACAGCGGCTTGATCACGCTGAACCTGGAAGACTATCTTCCGTCAGCCGAAATGGCCACCTTTGATATCAAGGACCATTTGTTCATGGGATTGATCCTGAAAGAAAAAGACTTTCGCGAAGCTTTGAGAGATCTTGACTGGTCGACCTATGCCGGCAAGAATGTTTCTATTGTCTGCACGGCGGACGCCATCGTTCCCCTGTGGGCTTACATGCTTGTAGTGACCTATCTGCAGCCGGTCGCGAGCGAGGTTTTCGTGGGAACGCAGGAAGAAATGCAGAAGTATATTGTTTTGAAAAATATTGGTTCCATCGATACAGCTGCGTTCACCGATCAGCGCATAGTTGTGAAAGGGTGTGGCGACGTGCCTGTAGAGAATTATGCCTATGCTGCAATTACCAGCCGTTTGTTACCGGTGGTGAAATCCATCATGTATGGTGAGCCCTGCAGCACCGTTCCAATCTATAAAAAGAAATGAAAAGCATCGTTCAGCCACTGATTGGTTTCGTTTTTCTCATTGGCTTGTTGTCGTGCAGCAACAGTGCGAAAGAAGAAACGAGGCCCGGTGCGGACAGCACCACGCCAGAAATTGTAAATGAAGACATGGGTGTCATTGCAGAGGCGTTTCCCGAGGTGTACCATTTCTTTTCTGTAAGCGATTCATCCTTCACGCCCGACAAGTTCATTGAAGTTTCAAAGGACAGCATCCGCAATTCGCCGGAGTCTGCCGTGGGCCCGATACTGAAAGCTTACTATCCTTATTTTATTTTCAACACAGACAGTTCGTTTGCGATCGACCTGTATTCCTATAATATTCTTTTTGTTACGAAAAACGGCAAGACGGCGGCGAAGGCGGGAGGGCCTGATACCGAAGTAGGCCTTGTTGACATGGAAAACAAGACACGCAGGCGCATATTTTTCGGAGGGCCGTCTTCAAATGTGGTGGATGCACAATGGCTGAATAACCGGGCGTTCCTTCTGATGACAGGCGAGAATGCCGGCACCCAAGGCTTTAATCCTTCCATTATCAGATATGAAATCAATAAGGATAGTCTGAAGCGTTTTGTTTATGATGAGACGCTAAAATTGAAAATTACAGATTACCACGATCCTCGCATCAAAATACTGTGATCAGAACCAACCTCTTTTTCTGAAAGCCCACAACATCCAGATGGGAATGAGCAGCATGAGTGCGACGGCAGTGTAGAATCCCCAGGGCTTGTGAAAGAACACAACGTTTGTGTCGAAGTTCATTCCGAAGATCCCTCCTATCACC
>DATMHB010000675.1:0-3781 GCA_035555175.1 Flavisolibacter sp.
CTTCGGGTCAAGCAAATAAAAGGGATCACCAATACTTAAATAAGGATAGAAGCCATACCGGGCCAAAAGATTCGCAGCCTTATAATCATCAACATCCTTTTGCGTTTTCAGAAGGCCCAAAAATTTTCTTCCGTATAAGACACCCAGCGGCTGGCCCACCTGTAAAGCCGTGTTACCAAATTCTACAACACCATTATCCTGTGCGGCCACGTCGTTGGAAATAGACAGCACTTTGGAACGGTTCTTCGATATATTGATGGCGCCTGTCCATTGAAAATCTTTATGCCGGATAAAATCGCCTCTCAAATCAAACTCCAATCCTCTGTTCCTGATCTTCGCAATGTTTGAGATCAGGCTGTTAAATCCCGAACTGCTCGCTACGGTTGTCGTGTATAGTACACCGTCAGTTGTCTTTTCGTACAGGCCGAACGATGCTCTTAAGCGGGATTGAAACAAGGCGATGTCGAGCCCTGCATCTTTCTGCAATGTTGTTTCCCATTTCAGGTCTTCATTTCCAAGTTGCGTAGGAACCAGCGCATTGGTGCCCGCATATGCGGAAGGGCTGTACAATGTATAGAACAGATTGTCACCAATGTTTTGCGTTCCTGTGTATCCGGCGCTGGCTCTCAGCTTGAGTTCATCGAGCCAGGAAACATTCCTGAGGAATTTTTCTTCGGACATTCGCCATGCCACGCCGCCGGAAGGGAAATAACCAGTCCTGTTATTCCTTGGAAATTTGGAAGAGATATCAGAACGGCCTGTGAACGTGAACAAATATTTTTCTTTCAACGCATAGTTCGCACGCATATAGAAGCTCAGTAAAGAACTTTGTCCCGAACTACCCTTTGGTGGCAGTGATAAGGCTGCAGATGACAAATTATTCAGGTATTGATCATCCGGAAATCCCTGGCCACTGGCTGAAAAAGAACTGAAGCGGCTCTTTTGCCATGACGTACCTGCCAAAACATTGATACGATTATTTCGGTTGAACTGCTTATCCCAGGTAACCGTATTTTCAAAAAACACATTTACGTCCTGCGTTTGTGCCTGCGTTGCGATACCCGGTGTTGTGGTTGTGCCACTCGGTGAAGATATCATCACCGTTGAAGGCGTATAGTTATCCTGATGGTAGCCGGAATAATTTACAGAAACAAGTGACCGGAACTTTAACGATCTCAGGATGTCGTATTCAGCCGCGAGAGAACCCAATAAGTTCAGCGCATTCGATTTGTTGACGCCTCTCAACAGCAACAAAGGGTTTTGAAATCCCTGATAGCTGTAGGCGCCCAGTTCCGCCGGAGTGATCACATGAATGCTGCCATCGGCATTATAGGCCGGCAGGGTGGGTGGCGCAAATAAGGCCTGCGTGTACATGCCGTTGGTGATATTGTTCTTTGTAAAACCATAATCCAGGTTAGAGATCACCCTGAACCGGTCAGTAATTTCATTATCGAGATTGATCTTACCCGCTACCCGTTTAAAGTCTGTACCTATTACTGCTCCGTTCTGGCTGGTAAAGCCCAACGAAGTGTAGTAACGCGATCCGCTGCCACCACCGCGAACAGAAATGTCGGCATTCTGGGAAAACCCATTGCGCAACACCAGATCGAGCCAGTCGGTGTTCGCGGCACCCAAAAACTTCGGATCGTTCAGGATACTGGTTGCGGTTGCATCGGCTGGAAGACCTTTGGCTGCCCGTGCATCGTTCAGGTTCTTTGCACCCTCCTGCATGATGGCGATGTATTGCTGTGCGTTCAGCAGTTTCTCTTTGATAGGAATATTAAAGCCGGCATAATAATTTGCTTCCAAGACCGGCTTTTGATTCGTCTTTCCTTTCTTGGTGGTTATGATGACAACACCATTGGCGGCTTTTGAACCGTAGATGGCTGTAGCCGACGCGTCTTTTAAAATATCAATGCTTTCAATGTCACCGATATTAAGGCCTCCAAGGCTGTTTAAGCCGCGGGTGAACGATCCTGAGATGGTGTTGTCAGGATTATCATTTCCCCACCGCTCTACAGGGCTTACAATTTCCGCAGCACTTTGCAGGTAGCGATTCTGAATGGTGACAGGAACACCATCGATGATATACAAAGGATCGTTGCCGCCGAGCAATGAAGTACCTCCGCGGATTCTGATTTTTGCCATGCCGCCGGGAGAGCCATCAGCCTGAATCACCTGCACCCCGGGGGCCTTGCCACCGAGCGCCTGGTCGATGGTCACAAAGGGTGTGTTCTTGATTTCTTCCATGTTGACAGACGCGACGGACCCGGTGAGATCCTTTCTTTTGATGGAGCCGTATCCAACCACTACCATACTGTCCATTTGTGCTACCGCTACTTCCATTGAAATGTTAATCGCTGTCTGGCCCGCACGCACTTTGTATTGACGGGTCTTATACCCCACAAACGTAAATTCAAGCACGTCGCCTGCAGAAGCATTTAAGGAAAAAGCTCCGCCGGCATCGGTTGCCGTTGCCTGATTATTTGTTTTATTCTGAACAGATACATCTTTTAGTGGTTTATCATTTTCGTCCGTTACTCTTCCCTGAATGTCCATGAACGGAGACGCATTTTCGGTAATCCTTACAGCCGTCGGAGTTTTTTCCCTTACTACAATGATCTTATCTACGATCCTGTAGTCAAGTGGCTGGTTCGCAAAAACCTGATCGAGGGCCGCAGTGAGCGGCACATTATTGACGTTGATGCTGACCCGTTGAGCCTTGTCTAACAGACTTGTATTGTAAAAAAACTGGTAGCCGGTCTGACGCCTGATTTCTTTAAACACTTTTTGCAGTGTGCAGTTTTGCTCCGATAATGTTACCTGTTGCGCATTGCTCCTTGCGTTTACCTGCAGACAGATGGCTAGAAAAATCGTAGTAGTTAATTTCATAACCAGCAGTGCTTTTTTGGGGAACAGCCTTCGTTGGAAGGCATGTTTCATTTGCCCATGAAATAGCATAGTTTTGTGTAGTTTGAGTTAATGTAATAGCAGTCCTAATTGTTAATTGCAACTCAACCGACAGGCAGGAGCGTCGCAACCGCTCCTGTTTTTATTGAGTGCAGTTCCAAAAAAAATTTTGCTTCGTTACTGGGGCAATACCGTGATGGTGTTTCCTTCCACTTTGAAGCGGATATTGCTGAATTCCAAAACTTTCAATACTTCTGACAAATTTGTGTTGCGGCTGATGTTGCCATTAAACGTATCCTGAGGAACGCTCCCCTGGTACACAATGTCTACATTGTACCAACGGGCGATCTGCCGCATGATGTTTTCAAGGGGAGTGTTATTAAAAATGAACAGGCCGTTTTTCCATGCTACCACTTCTTCTACATCCGTATCGTTAACGATCCTGAAATTTGCCTGGCCTGGCTGAGCAATCGCTTGTTGACCCGGGTTCAGGTATACCAGCTTATCGCTCTCTCTTATCATTACCCTTCCCTCCAAAAGGGTTGTCTTTACTGCGGGTTCATCGCTATAGCTGTTGATATTAAAATGCGTGCCCAATACCTGCACATCCAAATTGTTCACTGTTACATGAAAAGGCTTTTCCGCATTATGCGCAACCTCAAAATATCCTTCGCCGGTCAGTTCCACCCTTCTTTCATTACCCGTGAATACCGTTGGAAATCTGAGTGAGGAAGCTGCGTTCAGCCATACTTTACTTCCGTCTGCCAGCAATAGTCCATACAGTCCTCCCTTGGGCGTCGTAATGGTATTATAGGTAACCGTTGATGCATCAGGAAGTTCACTGTTCGAGGGATCATACGCCAATTGACCG
>DATMHB010000676.1:0-4746 GCA_035555175.1 Flavisolibacter sp.
CGCTGGCGGACATGCGAAAAGCTTACCAGGTCATCAGCAACAGGATCGGCGTCTCCGCGCCTTCTGCAGACATTGAAAAATATATGGCCGAAGGATTGGAGGGACTTCTACCGCCTATTCAGCCGGATGAAAATTCAAAACGCATCCTGTTGCGATATCAGAAGCATAAAAAATATTTTTCGACACGACATTTTTTTCTCGGCGTTCCTTCATTGGCACTCCTTACACGCGATAAGGAAGGCAGAAGCGCCACCCTGTATGACAACATGGAATTCTATGGAGACGAGGGGAATGCCGCTTGGCGGCCGCATGTAGCGCTCGAAAAATTAAAAAAAGAAAGACGCTTTCGATACATCGACCAGCTGCTGGTCACCAAATTCACCGATGGCGCCGGGCAGGTAACGGTCGAAGCAATCCACGTTGCGGATAAAGTAGTTCATTCTTTTTGCGCGCCACGGCTCATCATTGCCTGCAATGTCCTCGGTACTGCGAGGATCGTTCTGCGCTCTTTCTCAGACTATCAGTCGCACCTGCCGTTGCTCTGCAATTCCTATTCGTATGTGCCTTCGCTGCAGTTAAGCCGACTTGGCAAAAGGGATGAAGGAAAAAGAACCGGCACTGCGCAGCTCTGTCTTTTTCATGACGCGACCGGTGATCAATCCGATATTGCTACGGCCTCACTATATTCTTACAGTTCATTGATGATGTTCAGGATCATCAATGAGATGCCGCTGAACTTTAAAGACGCAAGGATCTTTCTGCAATACCTGATGCCGGCCATCACTATTGCAGGTGTGCATATGCCTGATGCGGCGTCACCCCAAAAATGGGTCGGGCTTCAGAAGACGAATGGAAACCTTACGGGCGACATCCTCAGCGCGGACTTTTCTTTCTCGCCGGACGAACTCGCAAGCTTTAGCAAAAGAGAAAAATTATTCAACCGTGCCTTGCGCAGGCTTGGTTGTATTCCCCTGCGGCATATGCACAATCCGCCCGGCGCCAGCATACATTATGCGGGCACACTTCCTTTTTCGAATGAAGATGCAATGCTTCGGTTAACAGCCGAGGGCAGACTGGGCGGCACGCGCAATATTTTTATCGCCGACGGTTCGGGCTTTCGTTATCTTCCGGCCAAGGGCATCAGCCTGTCCCTGATGGCCAATGCCCACCGCACGGCTTTAAATGCTTTGAAAAATGAATAGGGTGATCGGTATTACGGGCGCAGGAGGATTTATCGGATCCCATTTAAAGATCTTCCTCGAATCAAAAGGCTACACTGTGATCTCCTTTGTGCGCCACCCTGCAAATGATAACGACCGCATCTTCGATCTCCGGTCACAGGTCGATCCCGCCTTGCTCAAGGACGTTGAAGTGCTGGTGCATTGTGCGTTCATCAGACAGGATAGCAACCTCGATGCTGAAGTCCTTAATGTTCGGGCCGCAGAAAATTTGAAAAGGGCTGCGCAAATAGCAGGGGTGAGAAAGACCATCTTCTTTTCTTCGTTGTCAGCACACCCGGGCGCAAGATCGTCCTATGGAAGATCGAAATTGAACATTGAAAAAATATTTTCAGAAAAGCACGATGTTATATTGAAGTGTGGCCTTGTTATCGGCAACGGTGGGCTGTTCAGGGAGATGCTGAATTTTGCGTTGAATAAAAAACTGGTTCCGTTGATCGACGGCGGCGCGCAGCCGGTACAGTTCATTTCTATGAATGATGTAGCCCTGGCTGTGCATCACATAATATCGGATGACCTATGCGGCAGTTTTGTACTCGCCTATCCGCAATCTATGCCTTACCGGAAGTTTTTTGAAGCGATCGGCAACCATTTCAATACGCGTCTGAAATTTGTCCGGCTGTCTTCAAGGTTGGTGCATGCGGTTCTTTCCGTGGCAGCTTTTGCGCACGTGAGGCTACCCGTTTCAAAGGAAAATCTTTATGGACTTGAATCCATGCGCGAATGGAGGTCGGACGGGTCGATGGACCAACTGCGACTAAGTAGCAAATCGCTTGCTGAATTACTGCATATCCATTTTTCAACTGATAGAAGCTAGCCTCGTCATTCAGCAATTCTTTGTAATTTTTCTCTATGAAAACCATTGCGGTTGCCACAGATTTTTCACCGGCCGCAGAAAACGCAACTATGTATGCGGCCAAACTGGCACAATCACTCGGCGCTTCAGTCCTGATTATTCATGCCTACCAGGTTCCTGTCAGCATGAATGACGCGCCGGTATTAATGGTACAGGCAGAAGACCTCAGTGCCAACGCGGAGCAAAATCTTCAACGAGCGAAAGCAGCGTTGCAAGATCAATTCCCTCAACTCGAGATCAGAACAGAAAGCCGGCTCGGCGATGTTGTAGATGAAGTAACGATCCTTTGCAAGGAATTGCAGCCGCTCTTTTTGGTCATTGGAAGACATTTTAAGAGTGGTGTTGAAGGATTTATTTTTGGAAGCAGTTCTCTTTCACTGATCAGGCATTGCAAAACTCCGGTCATCTCTGTGCCCGATGCGGCGTCAGCGGCTGGCATAAAAAATATCGCGGTGGCCATCGATGATCCGCGCGGGGCGTTGCCGGCCCGGATCGCAGCGCTGCTCAAGCCCCTTGGTGCCACCATTCATTTCGTTCACGTAAGAGAGGAGGGTGAAGAAGAATTAGATGCCACAACGATTACCGGTGACCTGAAAGTACCTTATACAAGTTTGCCTGCAGAAAGTTTTGTTGAGGCCATTCAAAGATTCGTTCAGCAATATCAAATTGATCTGCTTTGTGTTCTTCCGCACAGGCACAGTGTAATTGAACGATGGCTGTTCAAGACACACACTTCGAAATTGATCCATAAACTTTCGCTGCCGATCCTGTGTATCCCGGCCTAAAATTCGGCGTTCTTTGGTGTGCGCGGAAAGGCGATCACGTGCCGTATATTACTCATACCCGTAACGAATTGAACCATGCGTTCGAATCCAAGGCCAAAGCCCGCATGAGGAACAGTTCCGAAACGACGGGTATCGAGATACCACCAAAGCTCTTCGGCCGGAATGTGCATTTCGTCCATGCGGGAAAGCAATTTTTCCAGTCGCTCTTCGCGTTGTGAGCCTCCCACGATCTCGCCGATGCCAGGCGCAAGGATGTCCATCGCTGCAACGGTTTTTCCATCATCGTTCTGCCTCATGTAAAAGGCCTTGATCTCTTTTGGATAATCGGTTACGATGACCGGCTTCTTAAAATGCTTTTCAACCAGGTAACGTTCATGCTCGCTTTGCATATCGATGCCCCATTTTACATCATATTTGAACTTTTTCTTCTTGTATGCCGGTGATTGCAGCAAAATGTCGATGGCCTCCGTGTAAGTGATCCTTTCAAATTTTCCATCCACAACAAATTGCAGCTTTTGCAAAAGATCCTGCTCGCTTCTTTCAGGTTGTGGCTTCTGCTTTTCTTCTTCCAAAAGACGTTGTCTCAAAAATTCCAGATCATCTGCGTTGTTGGTCATCACATATCTGATGATATACTGGATGAATTCTTCGGCCAGGTTAGTATTATCTTCCAGATCGTAAAATGCCATCTCGGGTTCTATCATCCAGAATTCTGCGAGGTGTCTCGCCGTATTCGAATTTTCCGCGCGGAAGGTGGGACCGAATGTGTAGATGTCGCCGAATGCCGTTGCGCCCAGCTCCCCTTCCAGCTGTCCGCTGACCGTCAGGTTGGTTTGCCTTCCAAAGAAATCTTCTCCGAAATCAATATTGCCGTCGCCCTTTTTTGGAAGGTCGGTTAATGGCAGTGTCGTGACGCGAAACATTTCGCCTGCACCTTCTGCATCACTTGCCGTAATGATCGGCGTATGCAGGTAAACAAAACCTTTGTCGTTGAAAAATTTGTGCACAGCAAATGCAAGCGCATGACGGATCCTGAAGACCGCACCAAAAGTGTTAGTCCGAAAGCGCAGGTGTGCGATTTCTCTGAGGTATTCGAGTGTCGGACGGTTCTTTAATTGAAGTGGATATTGATTCGGGTCGGAATCCCCCAGGATTTCTACTTCATCAGCCTTCACTTCCATTTTCTGTCCCCTGCCCATTGACTCTATCAGGGTACCCGCCACCTTAAGTGCCGCGCTGACAGTGATCCGCTTGAGAAATTCATCATCGTATTTTCCAAGCTCGATAACGATCTGAAGATTGTAATTCGTTGATCCGTCATTGAGGGCCACAAACTGGTTGTTCCGGAAGCTGCGTACCCAACCCATGACCACAATTGACTGGCCTTTTGGTTCGAGATTCAACACCTCTTTTATTTTCGTTCTCTTGTTAAACATGGTTGTGAAATTGACATCGGCGAAGTATGCCGGGCGGCAAAGATAAAGGCAAGGTTGATTACCGCGCTATCCAGATGAGATCAGCGATTCAGCGAACCCTTTTCAGCCAATATTTTCCCGCGGTAAAGGTGCGGATCATCGTCGCGCAAATGAGCTCGCGATGCAGGTTCAAAAGCCTGCGCGACAATTGAGATGACTTCGACGCAGGTTACCGAAGTTCAAGGAAAATGATGCCGCTACCGGAAACTCCCTCTTGCCCGGCGGTCGTGGAAACGGTTTGTGAGCGGCTTAATTTCCACCCTTTATGAACCGTTAATTGAGGGCGCAACGGGGGACAAAAATTTTTGGTTTTCTCATTTTCGCCGTATACTTGCAGCGGAAACAGTTGAGAGCTCATACCTAATTTCACTCACAACACCGGTTTTTTTCTT
>DATMHB010000677.1:0-2693 GCA_035555175.1 Flavisolibacter sp.
AGTGCAAGTGAATGCCATTTTTGAAGCATGCTGTTGTGCTGGAAATAAGGGACCACCTCCAATAACAATATAAAGAAGAGTAAGACCACGCGCAGGCCAATGATCTCGAGGTTGGCTCTTTTTGCCAAAAGCGCGATCCGATCTTCGAGATTTTGTCTTACCATGGTATCCTGGTTCTGCATGTCTTTCACGATTTGATAGTTGTAGCGAGCGAAAAGAATTATGCCCGTACAAAAAACTACATAGCTCCAAAACAGGACGCTGCTGAATACCTTGTCTATGTTTTTCATGTTCGCCACCATAAACATCAATGGCAGAAGGGCCATCAGTCGTATTTGTTTGCGGTACGCGGTCTTCAGCGATGCCAGGGGGCCATAGTTCTTTTGTTGAATGAGTTCCATGATGTTTTTGGATTTATTTTTAATTGGCGTTTCGTTCCATATTTTTTTCAGTTCATCCAATTCCATGTTGCGTGGTTTTCGTGAGTTGACGTAATTTTTCCTTTATTCTGTTCATTTTTACGCGGAGGGTTCCGCTATTGATGCCAAGGACCTCTTCCATCTCTTCATACGAGCGGTCTTCCATGTACAGCATCACGATGGCCTTTTCAATTTCATTCAACCGCTGGATCGCCTGTTGGAGTTGGGCCAGCTGTTCTTCTTTTTCTATGTGCCGGCTGTCGTCGTTGCCGTGCGCAGGAAGATCTGAAGGATCGCAAGTGGTGACAAAATCCTTTTTCATGCGCCGGCCTGTTATGGCCGTATTGATCGCCACGCGGTAGAGCCAGGTGCTGAATTTGGCATCTCCCCTGAATTTTGGATAAGCCTGCCAGAGCTGAAGAACAATATCCTGGAAGAGATCCTGATGATCTGCCTCCGTATAGGCGTACATGCGACAGATTTTGTGCAGCAGGCGCTCGTGTTGGATGATATGCTCTTCGAATTGCTTTTCTCGTTCGTTGTCTTCCAAATGGGATATCGTTTAGATCAATAGTCGCAATCCGATATAAATTGTTACAAAAGAAGGAAAATATTTTTTGTCTTTAGGAAAGCAGCACGGTGTGCACTGGGGCCGAAGGATGTTTGAGGCTTATTTGGTCAGCTGTTACTGGGGAAGAGCGTTGGTTTTTCGATGGGCGTTTGCTGAACACCTTATAGGTCTTTAAGACCTATAAGGTTGGGTTTCAATTTTTGGGCCACGTGGCCGACCAGCAAAACCGGCTCCCGATCTTTCTAAGTCGTTTCAGTCTTCAAATCTTATTGAAGTTGCTGTCCTTCAGCGAAAGATTAAACTGCTGATGTTTGTTAATTCGATAATTTATGGATAATCCCTCGTGTTCGTGAAGGAAAAAACTTTTCTAGAAGGATCATTAGATCAGAATTATTCGAGGAATTGTTGTCGAGAGCTTTATCATGAACCTATAAGGTTTTAAAGACCTATAAGGTCTTTAAAACCTTATAGGTCGTGCCCGCCGCGTGCCCAACATCACTCGCACTTTCAACGCCCTCCACTCTCACCTTTCAATTGCCGGATTGACCGGAAATAAAAAAAAGGGTAAGTAAAAACAAACCCCTTTTTTGAACGAATCGTATGCTAAAATTGATCTTTTGGCCGCCACGGCCGGCTTATAGCGATTACAAGCATGAAGAGTCGAACGGCCTACTGATTATTCCAGATGGATTTCAGCTGATAGACCTCCAGCTTTTTCACCAGCGCCTTGCGTTCGCTTGCGCGACCTTTTACGTAGGCTTCCACCTTTCCGTTTTTTTCAACATCGAAGGGTGCTACATAATAGATCTCACCATCGTTAATATACACCTCCAGGATGTTTTTATCGACAATGGCTTCGATCTTGAAAATTTCCGTTCCCGGCTTTACATATTCGTAACTCACCTTGTTCTTTGCGTTGGTAGAAAACACACCCAACAGATCGTTATATTCAATTTCATATCCGAGAACATTCAGTCCGAACTGGTTCGCATCGCCCTTTTCGATCTCGGCGATCACGTGCACCGGATCTCCGTCCACAGCTACGCTCAGAGGCTCGCCTGCCTTGATGACCTTGTTCTCGAATGTCTTTGGATTGAAATGAAGAGTGGATATCTCCGCCACCGGCGTTGGACACAACCTTAATCCGTCAAACGTGTTTCTCAATTTCAATTCAGTGGGAAAGAACATAGGCTGATTGAAAGGCATATTTGGTGCAACAATGCCTCTTCCCCAGCCTATCTGGACGCGCCTATTGGTAGGCTCATTATTGAAAACCTGTGCTGCATAAAAAAATCCACCTCCATAATCATATTTTTTCAGATGCTGGTCGATGCTAAAATTCTTTCCGTCAAAATCACCCACGATGTATCTTCCCGACGCATCATACATCACCCATTTCTTCACCCCCGGTTTTCCTTCTACGGGCAGTTCAAAAAGTTCAGGACATTCGAAAAATCCCTGCACGCCCGATTGATAGGTCCAGTTCTTCAGGTCAGGTGAAGTATAGATCAAATGCTGGTTGATAAATGCATCCTGTCCGTTGGACATTTTTTTTGTTCTTTCCTGGTCCCACACCACCATCACCCAATGGCTGCCTGGTTCGTACCAAAATACTTTTGGGTCGCGCCCGCGATGTTTGAGGATCGGGTTGCCTGCGTATTCTTCAAAAGTTTTTCCATTATCATAGCTTAGCTTAAGACATT
>DATMHB010000678.1:0-6423 GCA_035555175.1 Flavisolibacter sp.
AATGACAAGCTGGGGCCTTCCGCTCCGTTAAGGGAAGCTCAGGCAAGAGCCTTGGATTTAATTCCCAATTCCGGAATGGCGGTGAGCATGGATGTTGGAGAAGAGAGAAGTATTCATCCGCCTGACAAAACAACCATAGCAAAACGTTTGTTGTGTTGGGCATTGGCCGAAACTTATGGTTACAAAGGTCTGGCTTATGAAAGCCCTGCTTATCAGTCCATGCAACGCAATCATGATACCGTCAGCATAAGATTTAAAAATGCAGTGAATGGACTAACCAGTTTTGGAAAAACCATCAACGCATTTGAGTTGGCCGGTGAAGACAAAAAGTTTTATCCTGCTACTGCCTGGATCACCGGCGAAGGAATCCGTTTAAAAAGTGAACAGGTGAAACAACCTGTTGCTGTACGTTATGCTTATAAAGATTGGATAATTGGCGATGTTTACAATACAGAGGGTTTGCCATTAACACCATTCAGAACGGATACATGGAACAACCAATGAGATATATAATAGAATAATGCCTTTTTGTGCATGTTGTGTATTTTTTGCACAAACGCCAGGTAAAAGATCCTGAGAAATTTTTTGGCGAAAAAAGAATTGATGCCCGTGGGATCGTATTACTATCCGGAGCAAAGGCCTCGGGAATAATGGTCAGGAGATTCAAAGCGGATGGCAGAGTAGGTTATGATTTCCGTTTGGGGAGTTCGCCTGGGCTTTTTCGAGCCGCAGGGTGGATTGTTTTTACGGATGAGCGGTCGGGTTAGCACATAAGAATGGGATCAAATTGTCCAAAGCAACATAAGGTCTTGATTGGAAATAGAACAATGGAACCTGCAGGCGTAGCGGTTTGGAACGATTGAGTAACAGATGTGTCATTCATGACTAACACTCTAATATTGTTTTGTAGAACAGGTATTCATCAGTTATTGTTATGCAACCACTAAATGCGCAGGAAATAATAGGGAATTGGGCAACGCTAATGCTTCCCTTAAATCAGGATGATTCAATTGATTATTTTTTGTTGGGAGAAGAAATTGATCGCATGATCGGCTTTGGAGTGAACGGCATTTATTCCAATGGCACGGCCGGAGAATTTTATAATCAAAACGAGGAAGAGTTTGATAAGATAAGTGAATTACTTGCGGTGAAGTGCAACGCCGCCAACAAACCCTTTCAAATTGGTTGCAGTCACATGAGTCCGCAAATTTCATTGGAACGATTGAAAAGAGCGGTGGCTCTTAAACCAGGTGCTGTGCAGATAATTCTTCCCGACTGGTTCCCGCCATCCATGAACGAGATTTTGCGGTTCCTGGAAAAAATGGCGGCGACGGCGGATCCAATCGGCTTGGTGTTGTACAATCCTCCACATGCAAAAATTAAATTACGGCCGGCTGATTTTGCTGCCATTCAACAAGCCGGTATCCCTTTGGTCGGCTGTAAAATGCCGGGTGGAGATGACACCTGGTACAAGGCAATAAAAGAGCATGCTTCTCACCTTTCGGTATTTATTCCAGGACATTATTTGGCTACAGGCATCTCCCTTGGTGCACATGGTGCGTATTCCAATGTGGCGTGTTTACATCCGGGGGCAGCGCAGCAATGGTATGAACAAATGAAAAAAGATATGGAAGCTGCCTTAGAATTGGAGCGTCGCATTCAACTTTTCATGAGCCAATATATTGTTCCTTTCATCACAGAGAAAAAATATTCCAATCAGGCAGTAGATAAATTTATGGCGGTTGTTGGTGGATGGATGTCGATTTCGCCACGGTTGCGCTGGCCATATAACGGGATCGATGCAAGTGAAATGAAGAATGTAAGGGCGGCTTATCAAAAGCTATTGCCAGAGTTTTTTAATCAGTAGTGGTCGGTCCTGGAGGGTAGCTGGTCAACGCATGACGATAATAAACGAGCACCAAAATCGTTTCCTTAGATCTGAAGTTCTCCCTGTATCGCCCACGATAAAAATAAAAAGTTAGCACGGCTCTGGCTTTTTTATTTGTTTGCTCTTGCAGGTAAAGCTTGCATCGCCGCAAGACAAAAGCCTAGCCATCACCACACATCAATTTTACTGACTGAGCGACACGGCGGGTGCGAGGGAGAAACAGGACCGAAGGCTTCGCTCTCGCTCCGCGCTCCCGCTCTGTTTTTGTGCCCGGGACGGATTCTTTAAGTCCTGTGTAACAATTTTGAAGTCTTTGTGGGTCACATTCGTGTCGTCAAACTAGAAATAATTTATTAATAGTGAGTTTGAATGCTTCATTCGTTTTCTACCTATGAGCACAAAATAAAAAGAGCTGTAGCGAGAACGTGCTTTATTCATGCAAGTAATAAAAAAACTATCATTGACCGCAGACTGATGTTCTTAAATTAGGTGTTGGGGTTGAACGCTCGTTAATCCCCTTTGACGAGGTTGGTCATTAATGCCTGGCATCTATCGAAGGTTATCATAAATAACCGGCTGTTTTTCGTAAATTCATAAACTGCGTGTGGGTGAGTGAGCCGAAGGTGTAAGCGGCTGTGTCCTAATAAAACATTACTAATAAAAAGGGGAAAATCCTCCATTTTTGCCACTATTTTTCCATTATGCTTTAAGGCTGGATAGGGTATTTTAGGGTTATTGTAGTTTTTAAGGCAATGACAACGGTAACGCTAAAGCCAATTTCTCACAAAGGATCGGAATATATCGCCATCCTTGGGCCAAATCAGGCTGAGTTAAATCCTGCTATCCGAAAACTTCCGGAAGTAAAATGGAGTCAGACGAACGGCTGCTGGTATTTGCCACTTAATAAAGATTCATACCGGGTGCTTCAAAATTCACTAAAGGAACTTTGCACTGTTGAGGGTGGTCTCGTAGAAAAATACCTTCAGAAGAAAACAGAAGTGGGCAAAACTTTGCCGGCACCGCCTGATTCAAACAATGACAAGTCGGTACAGCTAACCAGACGTCCCGCATGGCAATTAAGTGCAGTAAATCTGGGGGAACTGCAAAAATTTGTTGTACAGCTGAAATTAAAAGCCTATAGCTTGTCTACTATTAGAACTTATCGTAACGAGTTTCTTCAACTTTTGCAGTTATTGAAAGAAAAACCTGTTAGTGGGCTGACAGCTGAGCAATTAAAGCGCTACATGGTATTTTGCATGGAAAAGCAGGGGATCAGTGAAAGCACTGCTCACAGCAGGATCAATGCCCTGAAGTTCTATTTTGAGCAGGTGCTTGGAAGGGAGCGTTTTTTCTGGGAGATACCCAGGCCTAAAAAGCCGCTCAAGCTTCCAAAAGTGTTAAGTGAAAATGAAATTTCCAGGCTATTCAATGCAGCAAAATTCTTAAAGCATAAGGCTATTTTATTTACAGCCTATAGTGCAGGTCTAAGGGTAAGCGAGATTATAAATCTTCAGTGGAAGCACATTGACCGCGCGAGAGGGCAAATACTGATTGAGCGGGCAAAGGGCAAAAAGGACCGGTATGTTGGCTTGAGTCCAATTCTAGAAGATATACTTATTGCGTATTACAGGAAATGTAAAATTAAGCCGGCAAAGTATGTTTTTGAAGCCACCGTGCCGGGCGAGCGGTACAGTGTAAGGAGTGCGCAAGCGGTTTTTCAGCAAGCGAGGCAAGCCGCGGGTATCAAAAAGGACGTAGGCTTTCATAGCCTCAGGCATTCTTTTGCGACGCATTTATTAGAAAAAGGACCAGACGTGCGGTTCATACAGGATCTTCTCGGTCATTTTAGCATTAAGACAACCACACGATATTTGCACGTGGCGAAAGAAAAACTTGTTGCTATTGAAAGCCCGCTGGACCACTTATGGAAGCAGGGGGAGGTATAGGATGGGACGGCTAATTGCCGCAATGCGCAATATTTATTGCGCAATGAACATCTTTGGAAATCAATGCTTTCGAAATTTTGCCGTTACGTACAATTGCATATATCTTAGTGTTGTGTGTAATGACCAAAACCTCGCTAATGACAAAATTTAGTTTGACTGTTTTCTTGGTGACATTTCTTGCTTCGTGCAAATCTCCAAACACACCTAAAGTTGAAATCGCTTCTAAGCAAGACACAACTAAAAGAGAAATTGCTTCAAAAAGTTTGGACACAACATCAATAAAAAAATTAGGCTTCTACACACTTGAAGCTGACAGTGTTGTTGTACCACCGTTTGAAATTGAGGTTTCATTAAGTTCGAAAGCAAAGAATAGAATTGTTGACAGCAATGAGACAATTGTCATTGATGTCTTTCTGGAAGGCACACCAAAAGACCCTAAAAAAGCTCATTTAGAAGAAGATGGTTCTTTTTATGTCGGCGCTGCAAAAAGAGAAATAGTGTATGGACAAGCAGCAAGGTTTGATAATTTGAAATTTCCCAAGAAACTATACGATCAACTTGCAGACAAAGACGCTGATTTGACTGTAAACATTTATACTGGAAGAAAATCTTCACAGAATAACTTGATAACAGGAGATTTTCTTAGTGACAAAGTCAGCAATGTGATTAATAGACATTTTACATTGAAGCAGAAATTGATTTGGGGTGACGACTGACACTACACACAACAGGCGGTTTTGTGCAAGTGGGGCACGACGTCGTTGCTTCAGCTATGTGCAAGCATCAGCTATAGTTCCAGCGTGATGAACAATGCCGAGCGACAGAATAAGCAATGACCTTTAATTTATAAATTGAGCAGCGGTTCTGGGCAGACGGAACATTAAATTCCCACCTGCACAAAGCCCTGCTCGTTAGCGGCAAGCAATCGTTCAATGACAATAACCTCATTTATCAGGCATGGCAACTAAAAATCAAGTACTTGACATGACGCCGGTGGGCATGAGATTTACCGTCTTGCAAGCAGGTGCTGATACAGGCGGAAAATCATTAGACCTGCATTGGGCGCTGCTACCGGGGTGTAACATGAAAGACCCACTGGTGCATACACATCCTCACGCCATCGAAACTTATGAAGTACTGGAAGGTGAAATGGAGTTCTTTGTGAAAGACAAATGGCTACCTGCCAGAAAAGGAGACAAACTCACTGTTCCCAAAGGGGTGACCCATGCCTTCAGAAACCCGACAGAAAAAATCGTTACCGTCTACAACACACACCAGCCGGCGCTTAGGATGGAAAATTATTTTGAAGATGTTTGTGAAGTGCTGGATAAAGTTACCGACCACAGAACAAAAGACTTCAAAATGAACCTGAAGACGATGCTGTATATGAGTGTGCTCATGAACAATTATCGCAACGAGATAATTGCCAAGAATCCACCTGATGTTGCCGTTAAAGTTCTTGGGCTGGTCGGTAAATTGACAGGCATAAACTATTAGCGACAAATGAGTGCGACTAAGTAAAACTCAAACTGCGCCCTGGCCGCTAACATGGGCTTTCTGCTATGCTGGGTATGGAATAAACAGCGGCGATAAGTCGCTAATCACCTTCAGTCCATATGACCGAATTATATTGTACAGTGGAATAAATTTTATACTTTGGTAATTCTATTGGGGCTTCTGTTCCCGGCTAACCGATCACAGAAGTCCTGCACAGCAGAAGGCCGATAAACGTTGTGCGAAACGCTCCATCCTATTGTATAAAAAACGCCCTTGCAGAAGTTACCAAAAATTGGTAACTTTATATGAAAATTTAGCCAATGGGAAAAAACACTTCTGTCTCATTAGGAGATTATTTTGAAGATTTTGTCGATAACCGAATTGCCGAGGGCAGGTATAAAAATGCAAGTGAAGTTATTCGTGCTGGGTTGAGACTTTTAGAAGAAGAAGAAAACAAAATTGTAGCCTTAAAAAGTGCCATTCAAGAGGGAATAGATAGCGGCGTTGCAAAAAATTTCGATTCCAAGAAACATCTGCAACGATTAAAGGCCAGTAAAAAACGGAATGGCTAAGTATCTCCTCACCAGTAAGGCTGTACAAGATCTATCGAAGATCTGGGATTATACTTATGGAGTTTGGTCGGAAAGCCAAGCTGACAAGTATTATGAACTTTTGGTCAGCTCATTTAAAACGATCGTCCAAAATCCGGGGATTGGCAAGAACTATGATGCAGTCGACAGCACCGTACTGGGACTTCACATTGGAAAACATATTGTATTCTATCGGGTGCCCCAGGCAGGTCATATTGAGATTTTGAGAATTTTACACCAGAGGATGGACCTCAAATCCAGACTTGACGAATAGGACTTCGCACAACAACAGCTTGCCGCTATACCGGCTGATGAACAAGCATTAAACATTTGCTCTTTATTAAGCTTTTGAATAACTTACCGGGCAGACGAATCACGGACTGCCGGTAGATCGGCAAGCCCCGACCGTTGTAAGCAAGCTGTGGCGAAAGTGCTTTTGTGCATAGGCCAAGGTGGCACACCATAAGAAACTCAATGGCAATAATCAGTAAAATACAAGCCG
>DATMHB010000679.1:0-2389 GCA_035555175.1 Flavisolibacter sp.
CCGGACGCCACGAAGGTTGGCGCCATATGATTCAATGGTCCTTTTATCCCTCACGCCCCAAAGCAATTCAAAGTCAAGCGAGATGACGAACAGCCCTCTTTTCATTTTTTGCTATTGGATTTAAGATGATCTTGTTTTTGCTCTTATGATACAGTATCATAAGAAATGCCGCGAAGAAGGGCATACAGGGGATCTTATACCTGGACAGCGTTCCGAAATTGCCGGTTGAAATACCCACGGCAAAGGCGAAGTTCAGAGAGAAAATGAGGAAGAAAGAGAGGTTCGGGTCTCTCAGTACCGCCTTGAAAGTCTTACCGATCCCCATCCTGTAAAAAACAATCACGGTCATGATCATGAAGGCAAGTCCTTCCAGCGACGATAGCATCATGATGGGTTTCCTCGCCTCCCACAGGAATGGCCGGAACAGCGTTACTACAACGCCTTCGGGAAACTTGCTTAATATGCCCATCGGCGTAGGCGGATAATTGCCCAGGTCATACCGCGATCCTTCCTGCTCGGTGCTCATCACAATATAGGAACGCGTCGTTTCCGCGGTCTTTAAAAGATTGTCGAGGGAATATTTATTAAGATCCTCCGCAAACATTTTTGTAAAGAACAAAAAGCTGCTGACCGTAAATGCAATAAAGCCAAGGTTCACCATCCAGCGTACGGCGATCATCCTGATCCTTTTTGAATAGGTAAGCAGAAGCCACAAGCTCAAGCCCGGCACAAACGCCAGGAGGATGTAGGCCTTTACCCTGAATATGAGAAAAAAGCAAAAAGCCGTAAGCAAAAGGTTTTTGATGGAAAGGTCGCGGTTGATAAAGATCCTGAAAGTGGAATACGTGAGCCAGCCGAGAGCGAACATGCAGATCGTATCCTTAAAGATGGCCGAGCCCCAAACAAATACGCTCGGTATAAAGAGGAAGGCAACGGCCAGTTGTTTATATAAATGCGGATAAATATTGACGAAGGTCCGGTACATGGCCCAGATGCCGGTATAGGAAAGATAAGCGAATAACAGGGCGATGGGAATGTAAGTCGTTCCATTCAATAAACCGAGGAGGGCCGCTACCACACCCACGATATACGAAGCCGGATCACGGTAGAAGATCATTTGCGACGAATAGGGATACAGCTGCGGAAGATCATCGGGCGAATTCCTCAGAAGTAAATTGACCCAGGTAGAAAACGAATCGTTCAGCGATGAATTGATGGTCTTTGCATGTCCGAAATAATAAAACGTGTCGCCGTTGCGATAGTAATATTCATAGATGAGCGCAATGAAGATGGCGCCCGCGAATTTTACAAAAAGACCCGACAGATAATATTTCCTCAAGGCATGGCCTTACTTCAAATGTCTATCCCTGTAGCCTTTCGCTATCAGTCCCAGAATCAATAAGTACGCTGGTGTCAGTACCAGATCCCATAAGGTTAAATTCACCGGACGAAAATAATATTTTAATTATCGTTTATCTAATGCTCCGTCCGTTAAAATTTTTTGCTGCAATTTTGTCTAATGCCCCGTGTGATTCGCATATTGAACCGCCTGGCGGTCGGTGGTCCTGTGTTAAACGCTGCTTACCTGACCCGTTTTATGGCGCCCGAATTTGAAACGTTGCTTGTTGTTGGAGAAAAAGAGGATCATGAAAAAAGCGCCGAGTACCTTACTCGTGACCTTGGCATCAACTATATCACCATTCCTGGTATGGGAAGGTCCATCAACCCGGCCATGGATTATTTTGCTTATCGCGAACTCAGAAAGCTGATCCGGAGCTATCAGCCCGATGTTGTGCATACACACGCCGCAAAGCCCGGCGCACTGGGGCGGCTGGCGGCCTCATCAAGCCATGTGCCCGCCATCGTCCATACTTTCCATGGACATGTTTTTCATTCTTATTTCAATTCGGCCAAGACAAAATTCTTCATCAATACAGAAAGGTTCCTCGGAAGAAAATCCGATGCCATCATCGCCATCAGCCAGCAGCAGAAAAAAGAGCTGGTACAGGATTTCAGGATCGCTCCTGAGGAAAAATTCCGCGTGGTGCCATTAGGCTTCGACCTCGACCGCTTCCAGACCGGCCGGGAAGAAAAGCGTAAAAGGTTCAGGACCGAATTTAACCTCGCAGACGATGAAATTGCCATCGGCATTATCGGACGCCTTGTTCCGGTCAAGAATCATCATTTGTTCCTGAAGGCCATCATCCATGTTTTCAATAATACAAAAAAGAAGGTGAGGGCTTTCATCATTGGCGACGGTGAAACAAGGAAGGACCTTGAACAGAGTGCGCTGGCAGCGGGTATCAGTTTTTCGAACGAGCACAGTGCGGTTCATGATCAACCATTGGTTTTTACGTCGTGGCGAAGCGACGTGGATTGTATCAATGCA
>DATMHB010000680.1:0-2150 GCA_035555175.1 Flavisolibacter sp.
CTGAACAGTATCCAGGATCAACGGCAGCCTTGCGCTACCCACGTCTTTCATGTTCACACTGATGCGCGCCTCCTGCTTGTTGCTATCCATAAAGCTCGACACCAGCTTTGTAAAAGAATTCCCTGAAGCAGCCGAATCTGAACCGGGGGCGAGATAAGGCTTGAGCGCAAGCAGGTCATTTTCTCCGGGCATAATGTAAAATGTACTGTCGCCTTCAAAGAAAGCCTGCTTTGCAAATTTTAATCCTTCGGTGATCGTCAGCGGCTTTCCGATATAGGGTTGCGCTCCAAGGAACTGCGCGAATGAATCGAGCTTCATCAGGTTATTGAGGTTGCGCGTTACGCCATATTTCTTTTTTGTATCCACAACGATCTCGAGTGGCATCACTCCATTAAAATTGCGCTCAAAGAATTTCAGATCGGTATAGATCTTGTCGGTCTGAGGAAGATCGTCGACAATATAACCTACACTTTTCAGGCGGAATATGCCCAGTACTGCAAAGACAAGGACAATAGCGGTCGTAACAAAGATCGTGGCCCTATGATTCACCGACCAATTTTCCAGCCGGTCGAGCCATCGTTGCAAACCCGGATTCTGAAGGTATTTCGTATGGCGCAGCTTTGGCGCAGGCAATGCTTTGAGTGCAACCGGAATCAATACCAGCGAAATAAAGAACAGGAGCATGATGTTGATACCCGCCACCAAACCGAATTCTTTAAGGATCTGACTTTTCGTAAGTGCAAACACGGCAAACCCTATTGCAGCAGCGATATTGCAAAACAGCGTGACCACACCCATTTTGCTGATCATGTTCACCAGGGCCGTCTGCTTATCGCCGCTTTCCCTGTACGTTGAATGATATTTATTCAGAAAATAAATGCAGTTCGGAATGCCGATCACAACCACTAGCGGCGGTATCAGCGCTGTAAGAAGCGTGATCTTGTATCCGAAGAGGTTCATGATGCCGAGACTCCAGATGACGCCGATGATCACAACGGCCAGGGAAAGGACCGTTGCACCGAAGGATCGGAAAAAAAGAAGGAGGATAATGGCCGACAACAACACAGAGCCAATGAGGAACCATCGCATCTCTCTTTGTATCCGGTCGGCCAGCATGGTCCTAATGAGCGGCAGGCCACTTAAATGCATATCGAGGTGGTGTGCCCGTCCGAAACTATCAGTTAGCTTTACAATATTGCCGATGACAACGGTACGCTTAGGAGTATTCAACATTTGTCCGTTGATTCTTATGCCCATCAGCCATGCGGCGGTTTGCGGGTTGTAGAGCAATCCTTTATAAAAGGGAAGACTTAAAAAGATATTCTTGCTGCTGTCGAGGTCCGTCTGCGATAATTCCCTGTCAGCGAACACAGGTGCTGCTTCCAATTTTTCGGAAGCCTCGGCACGCTTCAGGTTGACGGCGGATGGCACAGAGATGATGTCGGCAACACCATTTACTTTTTTTAGTTGCTTTACCAGTCTTACATAATCATTGAAAACCGACGCCGTGAACAATTCCTTCGTTTCGATGCCTACCACCATCAGGTTACCATCCTCGCCGAATTTTTTTCTGAATTCCTGATAGGTCTGGTACTTTGGGTTATCCGTAGGGATAGCCCGCGAAAATTCGTAGCTCAATTTTACCTGGCTTGCCTGCCATCCGAAAAAAGCGGTCAGGCCCAGCAGGATGGCCAACCAGAAATAGCCATATCTGAGGATCACATGGGCAAGGGATCGCCACATAGCGGTTTTGATTTGGACAAAGAAAAGCATTGCAGCGTGAAAGCGAAAGAATTTTGAAGGTTAAATGCTAAAATGCCTGCTCCTTACGCATTGTTTCATGATTCATTTTTAACACGATTTCAATGTTCATTTCATGCGTCCTCGACCATTATCACTTAGCTTTGAAAGGTGAGATTTTCCCCTCTTTTCGCCCTGTTTATTTCCCTTTGCACCGCTGCACAAAACAGTCTTCCGCCGATCGGATTATGGCGTGAACACCTGCCCTATCAAAATGCTGTTTCAGTGACTGCGTCCGAAAAAAAAATTTATTGTGCGACGCCGTACAGCCTGTTCAGTGTTCAAAAGGAAACGAAAGAAATCGAGCGTATTAGCAGGGTATCGGGATTGAGCGAGACTGGTATCAGTGC
>DATMHB010000681.1:0-2375 GCA_035555175.1 Flavisolibacter sp.
GTCGTAAGGTCCTTGACCAGAATCGTATAATATCCTGTCGGAAGTCCCGTAATAATATTGGAAGAAGTGGTTGGAGTGGAGACCGGCCCTACTGCTTTATAATTGTAATTTCCCGATCCGCCGCTGACCGTAACGGTGATAGAACCCGTTGAAACGCACCTTGATTCCATCGTAGAAAAACTCACCGCTAAAGCTGAACAGTCTTGGGCCTTCGTTTGTATGAAAAGTAAAAGCAGCAAGGGTAGCAAGTAAAATTTTACTTTCATAGGCTAGGATATTGGATTTGGCAACAAGTCAACTACACGAACCTTTCTCACTTGGACGTCAGAGCAAAATAACAGAACTTTCAAGCCCGATACAATAGTATATCTACCCTGAAAAGCTAGTAAGAAATTGAAGGAGACCCGAGTATAAATGATAAGGGAATTGTACATTCCGAAGGACGAAGAAAAAATGATCACAATCAATTCAGGCTTATGACACCGCGGCAAAAATTTCTGAAGTGGATCTATCCTATTTTTACTGCGTTTAAAAAACGGTCGGGGAAAACGGGCCGTGTGGTCAACACATCCAAAAAGGCACCCACGGTTCCGCTTTACACGCTTTCATTTCAGCTTAATACAGGCGAGACGATCTCTTTTGAGCAGATGAAAGGAAAAAAGATCCTGATCGTGAACACAGCGAGCGACTGCGGCTTCACAGGCCAGTACGCAGAACTTCAAAAATTGTATGCAGACCGGAAACATGCCGTGGAGGTGATCGGCTTTCCTGCCAATGATTTTAAAGAGCAGGAAAAGGGATCGGATGAGGAGATCGCACGATTCTGCTCGGTGAACTATGGTGTTAGTTTTCCCCTCGCCAAAAAAAGCAGCGTGATAAAAAGCCCGAACCAAAACACCGTCTTCCGCTGGTTGAGCGACAAGCAAATGAATGGTTGGAACGATCAGGCGCCCAGCTGGAATTTTTCCAAGTACCTGATCAGCGAAGATGGGTTGTTACTCGGATATTTTGATCCTGCTGTGTCTCCCCTGCAAACTGAATTTCTCGAAATACTGGATAAATAGCCATCAGATAAAAAATTTTCATCCACAGCGATCACACAATAGTTTTGCGCAGTAATCGTATAAACCATGAGCTTCAGTGACTGGATCGGAACTATTGGCGTAGGCCTCATATTGATTGCGTATTTCTGCAGTACGTTTAATTGGATGTCGGCGCACAGCCGCATCTTTTTTTCGCTCAACACGATCGGTGCAGCAATGACCTGCTTTGCCTCGTACCTCATTTCTTACTGGCCATTCTTTGTGCTGGAAGGTACATGGACGATAGTATCGCTTATTGGGTGGGTAAAGGCAAAGGAATAAACGTTTTCCGCAAAGGTGCAGCGGCGCAATAAGAGGTTAAAAAGGCAAAGGTTCAAAACGCTGAGCTTACAACTGTCCACTCGTTCTTTTTCCGGCTTTGTTTTACCCGCAGGTATAGGCCATCGACGCGATGTCCATTTTTCTAGGCGTAAACTCGTAGCCATCGTAGTGATGCATGATGTTATTGAGTACTTCGTCGATCTCCGCAAGCTCATTGATGGTTACCAATTGCAGCCTGAAGTCTTTTATATTGGGAAGGCCTTTTAAATAATTCGTATAGTGCCTTCGCATTTCATTGATGCCCGCTTTGGGTCCCTTCCACTCCACTGACCGGTGAAGGTGTTGCCGTATCACTTCCACCCTTTGCCGGATCGACGGAGGCTGCAGGTGCGTACCTGTTGCCATGAAATGCTTGATCTCATTAAATATCCAGGGATAGCCGATCGCTGCGCGGCCGATCATGATACCATCAACACCATATTTACTTTTCCACGCGACGGCCTTTTCAGGCGAATCGATATCGCCATTGCCAAAAATGGGAATCGAGATGCGCGGATTTTCTTTTACCCTGGCAATATGTGTCCAGTCAGCATTACCCTTATACAGCTGGCATCTTGTTCTTCCATGAATGGCCAGCGCCTGTATGCCTTCGTCCTGCAGGCGCTCGGCCACTTCAGATATATTGATGCTGGCATCGTCCCAGCCCAATCTTGTTTTTACGGTAACGGGCAGCGATGTTGACCTGACCACGGCACGCGTAAGCCGAACCATCATGTCAATATCTTTTAGCACGGCGGCGCCCGCGCCCTTCGTGACTACTTTTTTTACAGGACATCCGAAATTGATATCGACAAGATCGGGTTGTGTGGCGTCAACGATCTTCGCTGCAAGGGACATGGCTTCTTCATCTCCACCAAAGATCTGAATACCAACGGGCCGCTCCTGTTCAAAGATGTCGAGCTTCTGTTTGCTCTTGATCGCGTCCCTGATCAATCCCTCGCTGCTGATGAA
>DATMHB010000682.1:0-2005 GCA_035555175.1 Flavisolibacter sp.
TACGAAATGCGGCGCGCACATTTTTTCAGAAAGAACCCGACCGGCTTAACATTGTTGAAGCGGCTACACTCGTAGGCATGTTGCGCGGAAATTATCTGTACAATCCAAGAGTGCATGTGAAAGCAGCATTCGATCGCAAAAATGTAGTGATCGGGCAGATGGAAAAGAACGGATACCTTTCTGCTGCCGATGCCGCCAGGTACAAGGCCATGCCCATTCCACTCAATTATCGAAAGATGGATGAAAATACGGGCTATGCTCCTTATTTCAGGGACCAGGTGTTGAAGACCGAAGTGGACGAAGCACTGAAAGACGTTACCAAAGCGGATGGTGACTCTTATGATATCTATAAGGATGGGCTGAAGATCTATACCACCATCAATACGAAAATGCAGACGTACGCGGAAGAGGCTGTAGCGCAGCAAATGCCTATGCTTCAAAAAGCGTTGAACAGTCAGAGCAATATTAAGAAAGGCACTGTTTGGAAAGGACACGAAAATGTAATTGAAGCGGCGATGAAAAACAGTGACCGTTGGAGGAACCTGAAAGAAGATGGACTTTCAGATGCGGAGATCAGGAAGAATTTTCATCAGAAGACAAGAATGAAAATTTTTGCATGGAATGCAAAGCGTTCAAAGGATACGGTGATGACGCCTATCGATTCCATTAAGTACCATCGCCAGATGATCCAGTCCTCGTTCATGGTGATGGATCCTGTGACAGGAGAAGTACGGGCCTGGGTGGGCGGCATTGATTTCAAAACCTACAAGCTCGACCATGCACAGTTGAAGACCAAGAGGCAGGTAGGCTCAAGCATTAAGCCCTTGCTGTATTGTCAGGCCATCGAGGAACGCGGCTTCACGCCCGAGACTATGGTGGAAGATGTTCAGCAGTCCTTTGGTAAGAACCAGCTGGTGCCTGCTACCACCAGGAGCTGTTCGGGCCGTACAATGACAATGGCTTCGGCACTCGCCTGGTCTAAGAATTGTGCGACAGCCTATATCATGAAGCAGGTGGGTGCGCCGCAGTTTGCGAATTTCCTGGAGCGGCTGAATATTCCAACGCACGTTGATCCTTATCCATCTATTCCGCTCGGTGCCTGCGAACTTTCGTTGTATGAAATGATGTGGGGCTATACTATTTTTCCGGGTCATGGATTTTCAACGAAGCCGTCCTTCATTACACGGATCGAAGACCGTAACGGAAATGTGATCAAACGTTTTGATTTTGGTTCCAACCGCAAGGAAGCCGTAAGTGAAGTCACTGCTTACCAGATGGTGAAGATGATGGAGGGCCCTGTTACCGTTGGCACAGCGCATGGCCTGATGCAGTCGCTCGGTGCGAAGGAAATGGGTGGCAAGACCGGTACAACGAATGATAATGCCGACTTCTGGTTCATGGGCTATACGCCGCAGTTGCTTGCCGGCACCTGGGTTGGTTGCGACGACCGATTTATTCAGATCGAGAGCGGAGCTTACATGGGGGGAACGGCCGCGCGTCCGATCTGGGAAGCCTTTTTCAAAAAAGTGTATGCTGATAAATCTCTGGGGATTGACAGGGATGCAGAATTCCAGAAGCCTGCAGAGCTGTTTAATGAGATCAATGGTGCGAACAATTATGATTTCGGTACTATGGGCATCGATCAGGATAGTGACAACAATATGAAAGCGAACGATTATTCGCTGGACAGTTCGGCCACGAACATTCCGATCGAGTCGCAGCCGCCTTCGGATGATGACAATGATGTGAAGAAAGACAAGCCCAAAAAAGATACGACGCATTCCCCGAAGATTGGCGAGATGGGTCCAAACGAAAATAAGAAGGAGAAGAAGAATATATTCCAGAAGATCTTTGGGAAGAAGGACAAGGACAAACCGGATAACGATTATTAGCAAAGATTTTTAAAAGCTCCGGTGAGGGGCTTTTTTTATGTCGCGATTGCGATGGGGGGAATGGAGAAAGAAGAGGGTTTATCAGATAGCGGGGAAAATCGGAGCATGGCATT
>DATMHB010000683.1:0-4080 GCA_035555175.1 Flavisolibacter sp.
TCTTTATTATCGAGGTAATGGGCCGTGACGCAGGCTATATTGCTTTGCATAGTGGTATTGCTACAGGCGCGGAAAACATCCTGATCCCCGAAAGAAAAACAGACATCGAAGACCTCATTGCTTCGCTTCAGGAAAAGGAAAGAAGAAAAAAACTCGTAAACCTGATCGTTGTCGCTGAAGGCGACGAATTTGGGGGTGCCGATGAAGTGGCCAAAGCAGTGAAGGAACGATTGCCGCAAACAGAAACAAGAGTGTGCATACTGGGTCACATCCAGCGCGGTGGAGCACCCACCTGTCTCGACCGACTCATTGCAAGCCGGATGGGCTATCACGCAGTAGAGTCATTGATACAGGGAAGACACAATGTTTTTGTGGGCATTCTCAATAATAAAATGAATTATGTACCGCTCGAAAATGTGGGCAAGAGAAAAGGAACGATTAGCGATGAATGGATGAAGATCGTAAAGATATTGGCAAGCTGATTCCGCGGCGCCAAACGAGAGAACAACTTCGCTTCACGAACAATTAACTATAATAATGCTTCAGAATACAGAAACGCAAACTATGAGCAAGAACGTCGACAAATACTATCACAAGCAAATGGATAAGACGGCTGGTATTGAACATACTTATCACCGCACCAAAATTGTTGCTACTGTTGGACCCGCCTGTGATACTTATGAAAAACTGCTCGAACTGGTAAAATGCGGTGTCAACGTTTTCCGCCTCAACTTCTCGCACGGTGCGCACGAGGACAAAGCCAGGATCATTGAGCACATACGGCAGATCAATAAAACGGAACCTTATAATATTGCCATTCTTGGCGACCTTCAGGGTCCAAAGCTTCGCGTTGGCGAAATGGAGAATGGCGGGATCGATGTGGCGCCCGGCGACATTCTCACCTTTACCAATGAAAAACTGGTAGGGAACAAGGACCGCATCTATGTTTCCTATCCCAACCTTCACAGTGATGTGAAAATCGGTAACAAGATCCTGATCGATGATGGCAAGCTGGAAGTACAGGTAAAAAATATCCTCAAGAACAATGACGTACAGGTACAGGTTACTATGGGCGGAAGACTCTCGTCCAAGAAGGGCATTAACCTTCCCGATACCAAGATCTCATTGCCGGCTCTTACAGAAAAAGACCTTATCGACCTTGATTTCATTATAGAACAGGACCTTGACTGGGTGGCCCTTTCATTCGTGCGGCATGTAAAGGACCTGATCATCCTGCGCAACAAGCTGCAGGAAAAAAAGAGCAAGACCAAGATCATTTCCAAGATTGAGAAGCCCGAAGCGCTTAACAACCTGCGCGACATTATCGTGGAGAGTGATGCAGTGATGATCGCCCGCGGCGACCTCGGTGTGGAATTGCCGGTTGAGCAGATCCCTCTCATCCAACGCAATATCATTACAAAATGTCTTCACCGTGCAAAGCCGGTGATCGTCGCCACCCAAATGATGGAGAGCATGATCGAGCGCAGCAAACCAAACCGCAGCGAGATCACTGACGTGGCTAATGCGGTGCTGGAAGGTGCTGACGCCGTAATGTTGAGCGCTGAAACCGCAACGGGTCAGCATCCGAAGCTGGTAGTGGAAACCATGCGCAAGATCATTATGGAAGTTGAGCGGACCGAATACCGGTACAACCGCGAAGAAACACTGACACCTCAACCCCACTCCCCTTCATTTCTGAGCGATGCCATTTGCTATAACGCCTGCAAACTTTCCGGAGACGTGACATCGGATGCGCTCGTGGGTATGACGCAGAGCGGATACACGGCTTTCATGTTGAGCAGTTACAGGCCGAAGGCACCATTATTCATATTTACAAAGGAACGTTCATTGGTGAACCAGCTTAGTCTGAGCTGGGGCGTAAGAGCATTTTATTACAAGGAAGAAAATAGTCTTGATGATATCTTCTCCGACCAGATCGACATTCTTCAGGAACGAGGATTCATCCAGAGCGGTCAAGTGGTTGTAAGCACCGGCAGCACACCCATTCATCTGCACTTACCGACCAACGTCGTCAAGATCACCAAGGTCGAATGACAATAAATAATTTCCTTTTAAACAAATAAGCCCCGACAGTACCGTCGGGGCTTATTGTTTATTTTAAGTGCTCCGCAATTAGTGCCAGGCACTAAGAATGACGGCGGCAATGATCTGTCCTATGATATGATAAAGGCTATCAATAAAATGCAGGCCCGTAGGTTTTTTTACGTACAAATAAGAAATGCTGATGGCCGCGGCAGAAAAACAAATGCCTGTCAGCAGTCCCCACTTCACGCCCGATAGCGCAGTGGTGAGATTCAACCGGCTCACAATAATGGCCAATCCAACAGAGGTAACGAACATCCATACGAACGATCCGAACATGATGGCGGCTACGCCCTTCTTCGCATCAGGTGCGTTAACATCGATCCTCTGGTACGCAACCCATCTCTTGCCAAAGAGCGCCGAATACCAAACAGACACCAAAGCAAAATACGCAATCGCAGCAACGAGTATGTGCAGCCAATTGAGGTTTGAAAAAATTGTTGTGTTCATAAATGGTGGTTTTGGTAATTTGTGGCAATAAGGTAAAAACAAAATAGCAGACCTCATAGCATGATCAATTACGATAACCGCAGGTTCCGTTCGATTTCGAATTCTGCAAATGGAGAGATCAGCGGAGAAACGGTGTTCGAATACCAACAGGAAGGAAATTTCGTCTCGGCCACTTATAGTGGGGGAGCCATAGTCTTCGGCCACATGATAGGTCTTGCCAATGACGAAGGAGAACTCGACATTCGCTATCATCATTTAAATGTTGTTGGCGACCTGATGACCGGCATCTGCCATTCTATTCCCGTGGTGCTACCCGACGGCAAGATCCGCTTATACGAAAAATGGAGATGGACAAGCGGCGATCAAAGCGAAGGCGAATCGGTAATAGAAGAATTATAAGCTGCCGGTACAACGTGCGCCCAGTTTAAACAATTTTTTTATCGCTGAATGTGCTCCTTAAACCTTGTTCGAAGGATACCGGACGGTAGTCTAATTCATTTGCAGCCCTGGTCAGATCAAATACGGTTCGCGGTGGCCTCCGTGCCGGTTGATGGAATTCCCTTTCACTTACCTGCGTGATAAGCTCAACATCGAAACCTAAATAGTTTGCCACTTCAACGGCCATCTGGTAAGGTGTGCGCACATCTTTGCCGGAAAGATGAAAAATACCTTGCGCCCTTTTTTCAATAATCGCACAAATGCCCTTGACGAGATCTCCTACAAAAGTTGGCGTTCTGACCTGGTCGCCAAAAATTTTTAGCTGCTGCCCCTTTCTTAATCCCGCAGCCACAGTCGTCAGCAGATTCTGCCGGCTGCCCAGTGGCTTTCCATATACGAGTATGGTCCGAACAATGGACCAGTTGCCCTGATAATTGCGCACTTCAGCCTCAGCCCGCTCTTTTGTATATCCATAGTAATTGACGGGAGCGGTATCGTCTTCTTCCGAGTAAATTTCCTTTTCTCCACTGAAGACAAAATCGGTAGACAGAAAAATAAAAAAAGCCTTCAGGATTTCTGCCTCCTGAAGTAAAAGCCTTGTTGCTTCCAGATTGATGCGCATTGCAGCTACTCGATCCGTTTCGCATTCATCGGGTTTGGATATGGCGGCGCAATGAACGATGCAATCGGGCTGATGTTGCAACAATGCTACATGCATGTCGTCAGGTCTGGTAAGATCAAGCGGACAATAAACGAAACGCTCGTGCTGCGGCATACGGCTTGCGCCCCTGCCCGATCCAACTACAAAATATCCTTCGGTAAGAAGTGCCTCAACGAGATATTGGCCCACAAAACCGTTGGCACCGGTGACGAATACGCGCTGCATGTTCAAAAATACAGATCACAGCGGCTGGCGTGATCAAAATGTTGTGGCGAAAATTGTTTGGCAATTAATTTCTGAATTCCTGTGAGATCATGAGTCCATATGAGCCGCCGTCCAGAATCCCGATACCTAATCTTCCGTAAGAGGCATTAAGAATATTAGCACGGTGTCCAGGAGAATTCATCAATCCCTCGTGACAGATCTTT
>DATMHB010000684.1:0-4730 GCA_035555175.1 Flavisolibacter sp.
CTAAGTTTTTCGGTGGCTTTACCAATACCTTCAACTATAAGGGCTTTAGCCTGATTGGCTTGCTCACCTTTTCATATGGCGGCGACATGCTTTATGTAGCTGACATAGCCAATCATGACCTGGGCAACAGAACCAATAAGACCGCCAGGATACTGGATCATTGGACACCTGATAATCCAAATTCAGAATTTCCACGCCTGATGTTTAAGCAGAGTGCCTCTGTGTATACAGCCAGCAACAACGTGTACGATGCTTCATACATAAAGCTCAAGTCCATAACACTGAACTATGATTTTTCGCAAAGGTTGATGACGAAGCTAAAGATGAGGAGCGCTTCCATTTATGTTTCAGCTTCGAACCTGTTTACCATTACGAGTTACCCCGGCCCCGATCCCGAAGTAACCAATGATCCATATAGCATCATTGGCGGATACAGCGACGTAGGCGGATATCCTACGATAAAACAATATAATGCCGGATTGAGGTTTGGATTCTAATCTATTAAATGAGCAAAAAAATGAAAAGATTTATTTTAAATATAATAGCGATTGCGGCCCTCTCAACGCTGCAGGCTTGCAAGAAAGATCTGAATGCATTGCCTGAAAATTCAAGAGTGGCTGAAGTCGCTATTGTCGATGCAAAGACAGCTGAGATTGCACTGAATGGTGCTTATGCAAATTTTGCGAATGTAGCCAGCAGCTTATCCTCTACCTCCAGCGGAGGTATACCGAGGACTAACTGGACATCCCATGAACGTTACCCGGCTATGTTCGCCGGTTACCTTGGCTATGGCTATGGTCAACTTCCCGAAGAAGAAAACCAGACATCCGGCGATGGCTCCGTCTATTGGGAAGAAGAATATCGTTTGCTCAATGCGGTTAATGGTGCATTAAAGGGCGTATCGTCTTTGCCTGGCGAAGCATTTACGGGCAGCCGAAGAGCTGAGATCGTGGCTGAGCTGCATTTTCTCCGCGCCTATGCCCACTTCAAATTGCTAAGCTTCTACGGGCAATGGTTTGATGTGAACAGCGCTTATGGAGTATTATTAAGGGACGCGCCATCTACAAAATCGAATATTTTCAAGGCCAGAAGCACGGTAAAAGAAAGCTATGATTTTATCGTCACCGATCTTGAGGATGCGATAGCCAATGCACCTGCTGCCCGGCCAAATTATTATGCAACGAAATGGGCGGCCATGCTCTTAAAAATGAGGGTTTTGATAAGCCGCGGCGCCGCTGCCGATTACACCGAAGTGATCAACCTCGCTGATAAGATCATCCAGAACGGCACTTACACGCTGGAAGCTGATGTAAAAGATATTTTTCACACCAAGGGACTCGCCAGTAAGGAAGTTATTCTGGGGTTGAAATCGCAGCCCAACCAGGAAAAGGATTACTATAGCCGCAGCGCGCAATTTTGGCCCGGAGCCTCGGCAATTTTTGTTGCGAAGGGTACATTGAAAAACCTCTTGGCCAATGACCCGAGACAGGCCTGGATGATCGGAAGCGCTAACCCTTATTCCTCTTACAGCCCAAATACATTTTACTTCACGAAGTACATGATCCAGGGTGGTACGCCTACAACTGTCTCTGAAACTTTTTACGCGATGCGCTTATCGGAAGTCTATTTGTTAAAAGCAGAAGCCATCGTGAGATCGGGCGGAAACCTGGGCGATGCAAAGACCATATTGAAGACTGTGATGGGCCATGCAGGCGTGACCGATTTCACTGCTGTCGATAATGCCAATACGCCGGCTGACCTTCTGTTGCAGATCTATTACGAAAACTCAAAAAATCTGGTGGCAGAGGATGGACAGGAATGGCTGTCACTGTTACGTCTCGGCCTAAACACTGTCAAGCAGTTACGGCCAACCATTATAACGCAGGCCCAATACATACTCCCTATACCGCATAGTGAGTTTATTTATAACCCAACGATTGGCGCACAGAATCCGGGATATAGTAAATAAACAAATGTCCAAGAACTGTTTTGCGATATCGCCGGACGAAACAAACATAATGAACCATTTTCAGGAATGCAGCCTTGCGTTTTTGAGTCTTGCCTTTGAATATTCAAGTTTGATTCAACAAAATTAAATTACCATGAAGCGCATATTTTTTTACCTGATGATGCTGTTGGTTATGGACGCAAACCTTCTGATGGCCCAGTCCAGTCATCCCAGAAGCCCGTTGAAAATTCTTTTTGTGGGATACGATCCTTCGAAACCGTTGCCTGCATTCAACCGGTCCTATCCGGGCATGATGAGCAACGAGGAATTCATAGCGGAATATCCCGTCAGGATGCCGGCCTTCAAACAACTATTGGACAATTACTTCGCTGAAGTAAAAACGATTGACTGCCGCGAATGGAAGGCTTCCGATTCCGACCCTTACGACGTCACCATTTTCGACTTCAAGACGACTGCGCTCGAAGAGGCAAGAACGGAGAAAGGTGCAAACGGACAGACCCAGTACATTGCGGCAAGATATCTTCCCGACAACTTTTCAAAACCGGTCATCTTCATTGCCAGCACCGCAGACGAAATGGGTCGCCGGATCGGATTGAAGCTCGACTGGCTTTGTCTCTGCCTGGATGCCAATGCTCACCATGTAAAGATCAATCATGCGATTTTCCGGGGCCCGCTCGAAAAAGTGGTGCCAACCATGACTATCGGGAAGACGCCCGATGGCATTTACCATTACACCACGGGTGATACAGTGCCGAAGGAAATACCTATGTGGAAAGTGCAAAACGTAGGATACCTGAATAGCAAAGATGTGCGGATCGGGCTCGTCGCACGTGGAAACAGGTTTGCAGAATCACCGGATGCAGAAGTTATTTCAAGTGGCGTTTGTGCGAAGGACGTGGGCGCAGTTGCCCTCGGCAGGCATGGCAATTTCTTTTTGTGGGGCTTTAGTGCTTCCCCTGCACAGATGACCGACGAAGCCAAAAAAGTTTTTGTGAATGCAGTCGCCTACATGAAACAATTCGACGGGAAGACGCCTATTGCGAGGAAATATAACGACCGCATGGCCACAACGGATGATGTACGCGAGATCATTGGCAATGCCACCAAGGAGAAATATGAAGAATACGTGGAAGAGATCAAGTCGTTCAATGATCACAATGCGCAGGAGAAAAAGCGGTTGGACGAAAAAAAGGCTGCCGGGCGGGCGCTGACCTCCTCCGAAGAAACTTCGTTAATGTATGTGGGGAATACGCAGAAGATAGAAACATGGGAAGAATTCTTGAAGCAGATCATGGGAAAATTTTCCGCAAAGTTTGGCTCCGATGCTGCAGGTTTTCAGCAATACCTCAGAGAGAATTTCGGTTATATCTATTGTGATCCTTCTGCATTTTTTCAATTCTCAATTGATGAAGACGTGAAAGCGATCGGGATCTCGAATCATAGTGTCAAATTGCTTGAAACATGTGCGGATATGCTTCGGCGCGGCGACCATGCCGATCTTGCCTTAAGAGTACTGAAGCGATATACTTCGGAAAGTTTTACGAACGCCAAAGAATGGAAGGCGTGGCTTTCGAAAAATAAGGACAAACTGTTTTTTACTGAAACGGATGGTTACCGTTTCATGGTCAATACATACAAGTGATGACAGCATTTTTCATGCTCATTTTTTTTCCGGTGCTGACCTCAGAGTGTCAGTCAGGATTCGATGCCAGGATCGCGGCAGCAGCGAAGCAATTGACCTGTTTTCCGCCCGACGAGCAAAATCCCGTTTCGCTCAACGCGCAATTGGTCAGTGAAGGGGATAGCATCGCCATCATCTTGAAAGTGTCGATGGCACCGGGCTGGCATATTTATGCCTATGTACCATCCACACAGCCATATATAGCGATCGATCAGATCTTGCAACTGCCCGGGAATGTAAAGGCGGTTGGAGGTTGGACAAGAACTGAGCCTGAAACTTCTTCGGCGGATGTTGGTGTACTGATCTACGACGATCAGGCCCTGTTCATTCATAAGGCGGTGAGATCGGCGCACCAACGATCAGGCAACATTATCAGGACCGCTCTTTATTATCAGACATGCAACCTGCGACAGTGCCTGCCTCCTGTAGAAAAGATTTTCGAGCTGAAATATTAGAAGAAACGGATGGTAGAGAGGCTTCGGATCTGTTTCAAAAAAATCTATTCGTCGTATCAGGAGCCGGTGAAAATCAAAACAACAATTTTTAACTGTCAATATTATGTTCAAAAAAGCAAAATTTTTTTTAGCCGGTTTCGTGCTTTGCGCGATTTCTTCTTACGCGCAAGAGTTAAAATTTGCCGGCACTGCCGATAAAAAGTTTGATGGCAATAAGATCGTCTTGTATAACCGTGCAACCGGTGATCACGACTCGGCCGTTTTAAAGGATGGTAAATTCTTATTCACCGTGGCATTTAAAGAGCCCACATTGTATTTTTTTTACAGCCAGCTGGAATTGAAAACGAAGGGCGGCTATGCTCCTTATGGCATTATGGTTACGGAACCCGGCACGATTAAGATAGATGCTGATCTTGAAAACTTTACAGCGTCTAAAGTCAGCGGCTCAAAGGAAAATAAGCTCTATAAAAGTTTTGCATCGAAGAGCAGCGCCGCACAGCAGAAGATCATGGATGAGCTGTATCGGAAATATGGTAAAGACTTCGTCAACAACCGCAAGCCCGACACTTCCGATGCACGGTACAAGCAGCTGCTGCAGGATTATTACAAGCTGAGCGATGCGAAC
>DATMHB010000685.1:0-3207 GCA_035555175.1 Flavisolibacter sp.
GGCCGGGCAGCAAAGTAATGAAGACGCTCAATTTTACGGGCCAGGCACGGGCAGAAAGCCTCATTACGAGGGTGAATGAAGGCCATGTAGTAATTGCGCGACCAAAGGTGGTTGCACCCGTACTTCCAGGCGTTGAGGCGCTTTCAAGGGACCTGCTTCCAAAAAACGTTTCTGCCGCTGTGGTTTCGATAGTAAGGAGTACGCCTGCCTTAAAATGGATCGCTCTGATTTTGATCGCGATTATTGTGGTAGTCATACTGCTTGGCGGACTAACAATGTGGTCAGGTATTCTTTCTCTGATTGCGGCAGGGCTTGTTGGCGCATTTTTTAAAATTCAATCGATCGGTAAGCAGATAAAAATCGCGGATTCGATCTCGGAAAAAAACGAAACGCCAATTGCAGTTGATGAGATGCCGAAGCGGCCCAATTTTGTGATTTCCGAAATAGGCTCACCACTGGCGCTTAAAACCGGTAATACCGACAGCGTTGAGGCAACAAAATTCAAGATGGCCATGAAAGACCAGACGGTGGTTTTTCAAACAGCTAAAGCGGCGGGTGCTGTAACACCGCGGCCAAAACTGGATATTCAAGGGCTTGTCAGCGTCACATTTACTTCGCTAAACCCTGATATCACCATTCCAAAAATGATTTTTGGATCGATCCTGATCCCTGATCGTATCAGGCTCAAACTTACAGAGCAGTTCGTTGAAGCGATGGCTTATCCTGAAATTGATGTGCCAATGTATAAGCCGCTCGTAGACATCTCTTCTGAGCTTTTTCTTCCTAACATCAATTTTATTTCACAGAACACGATATCACTTCTGGAAACCAACCAGCGATTTATCGAATCGTATATGGTTGGTCTTAATCATGAATTTTCGCGTGAGCTGTTGTGGAGAGAATATCCAACCGACCAACGCGGTAGCTACTTCAGGCAATTCTGGGATGTGAGTGCTTTTTTTAGTACCAACGCATCGTTGGACGAAGAGGCGCTTAAGGAAAAACTAAGGGATATTCCACCACTTCACCATTGGTCGCTATCATCGATGTTGGGTGATCACGACAACAGGGAACAGGGAGCCGCTAACGAGGAAGAACTGGTGCTTGTGATCCGTGGCGAGCTTTTAAAGAAATACCCTAACGCCGTCATATACGCGCAAAGGGCCGCATGGCCCTTAAAGGCTGACGGCACGATCGATCTTGCCCAGGAAAGGAAGCTCATTGAGCTCAGTGATAGTGAAAGTGATAATCCTCTTCCTGCCAAGGTGAAGACACCGCTATACGAAGCAAAGGTCGATCCCGACATTTATTTTTTCGGCTTTGATCTCACGGCAACCGAGGCGAGAGGCGGAACAGGCGAGCAACCCGCAGATAAAGATCATCCCGGGTGGTTCTTCTGCATAAAGGAAAGGCCGGGAGAGCCGCGGTTCGGACTTGACATTGATCCGGACAATACTCCAAACTTGTGGAATGACCTGTCCTGGAAGGATGTTATGCCGGGTGTGACGCCGGGTTCATTTATCCAGATCAACAATTCAACGACGGCCATTAATCTGTCTCCTCTTGACCTTCCGGAGGACGCCGAAAAACAGGAGCAGCGGCCAGAGGACCTGGAGGTCAAATGGGACAAAAACATGAATTCGGCGCAAGCTGCCTATATATTGTACCAGGTGCCTGTACTCGTTGCAGTACATGCTTCAGAAATGCTTCCTAAATAAATTTTTATGTCTGACTTCGATACTATAAAATCAAATCTTGTCAAAACGCGTTCTGAAAAATCCGCGTTGATGCGGGCGCTCTATGTTCACCGTGAAGCCCTTGGCAGGATCAGGCGCGAAATTCGAACGTTTGAAAACGTAATCAACAAGAAAGATCAGAGCCACGTAGACAGGCTTGTTGCGCTTAAGAGAAACGAGGACGAGCAAAGCCGTGCGGTGCTGCAGGCTAAGGAGGCGCTGCGGATTCATTCAAGTAAAGAACTTGATATCCAACTTCAATATGAGGCACTTTCTGATCCCAGGCTGCATCTTGGAAATTTGAAAGACGTTTACCCGATCCTGCTTATGCCTTTGCGACTCGAAACAAGATTTAAAAAGTTTTCGGTTGATAACCGGCAGCAAGAACAACTTTGGATTCGCATCTATCCTGACGATTGCATGGTGGACAGTTTTGAGGAGCACCTTTCTGAATCTGAAATCAGCAATGCGAAATTTTATTGGTCAAAATTTTGGGAGGCCGCCGGCAGCGACCAAGGTGAAAGGGCAGCGTGGCGTACCCTCGTATCGAGCTCAGGATCTGGCCGGGCCGCCTACATTATTAGCCATTATCTTCCTATTAATGCAGGAGAGGCACCCAAGAGAAATAATGATGACGAAATTTTTCTGATCATCGGCGTCGACAGCTTGCCCTCCGTAGCAGACCAGAACGCGCTAAAAACATATTGGGTTGATTTTTGGAAAGCTGGTGATAGCAAAGACGCTCAACTTCAGGCATGGAAGCATCTGGTGGCAGTTACCGGTGAAGCCACGGCCACTTTACTCACCAAACAGAATAAACCATTTAACCTGGGTATTCAGCCTCCAAAAGGGAAGACAAGGAATGCACTTGCCGTGCAAACTATTTTTTTACAATTTGAAGATCCCAAAAACATCGACACGAAACTGCAGTCATGGTCGCAGCCGCCAAAGTCTGAAATCATGCCAGATAGGTTTGTGGCAGTTGCGTACGAAGGAGAAAAAAAGGCGTTTGAAGTGATGGGAAAGCCGATCGCCTACCCCCTCATCGTGGGACCTGACCCTGGAAAACCCGAGGGTGAAGAATTTTCCATTGACCCCAATGGAGATCTTGTGATTTCAGCAGAAATGAAATGGATGATCGACTTTGATGAGGCGGTTGAAAAAGGAATGGCGCTTAAAATAGACCTGACGCCGCTCCAGGCGAGGGCTGGTTTTTCCAGAATAGTTGTTCTTGGAATAAAGATGAGTGCCGATGAACTGCAAGGGCAGCAACTACTCGAAACGCTCATTGATCATCAGCGGCAGAGTCGGAAAGGATTTTCAATCATCCCTCAGGGATCTCCAACTAATAATACAGAGGCAGAAGGTGCCGCGCACACAAGTGTAGATAACCCCGATGATAGTTATGATGAACTAAGCCAGGGACAACTTTTCAATTCCAAAACCAATGAGATCGAGAGGAAAGATGGAC
>DATMHB010000686.1:0-4168 GCA_035555175.1 Flavisolibacter sp.
TAAAGGCACTTAACAAAAAAAATCCGGCGGCAAAAAATATTTTCATAGCCATCTTATTTGGTGAGGGTGTTGATGTAAACTTCAATATTGGTGAAAAACGGATGAAGCGAGACCGCGCTTGCATCCGACGGATCGGCAGCATTCAAGCCATGCTCTTTCTCCCATTCGTCAGGAAGCCCATCCCTGTCTGCATCAGGCGGCGCAGCCACAAAAGCCAGCGCCGGCCACGCGCTCACCGTTAGCTCATATGGTGTACCATGTGGGTAGCCGCCCTGTACGTCAATGAATTTTCCCGTGCGGTTCATCACGTCATTTATTATGCGCTGGTCAAGCGTATCCCTGTGAAAACTGGCGCCGACCCATTTTAAGACAATGGCATAAGCATCGGAGGCGGATTGCGTATTGATCGCTTCAGCAGCAAAAGGAATGTCAACCTTTGATTGAACGGTGTCCGCAGGGGATCCCTCATTCATTGATACACCCATCCAATTATGAGCGGTTACTTCCGGCGATCCGTCAATATAATTTCCCGTCACATAAAACTTCCCATAGGGAAGTTGCGGAAGTTTCCTGTAAGGATTCACAACCCTTGCTCTTGCGTTAGCACTCGTTGATGGTCCATACTTGTAATAGTTATTGATGATATTATATTTTCCCCGCTCTCCTGCATACACATTGTTCGAGCCCCAATTGTATATGACGTTATTCCTGTAATCGACAAATTCGGAAGGAATGTTTCGCTCGCCATCAAAACGAGGCGTCCTGTTTGCGCAGTGTGCAAACAGGTTGTGGTGCGCGGAAGTGTGGCGCCCGCCCCAGATCGCGCCAAAGCCGTGGTGCTCGTAATCCTTATCACCCGATTCAAAATGATAGGAATAATTGAGCGGTTCGGCAATGAGGTTCCATTGCAGGGTGGTGCTATCGCCACCATAAACACTGAATACTTCATCGGTACTCCAGCTGATGCTGCAATGGTCGATCATAATATTCTTTCTTCCAACGCCGCCAAACGCATCATCGCCGCCATTGCCGTCGACCATTCCGCCCTTCTGGTTCTTATCACCCATCCGGAAGCGCATGTAACGGACAATGATGTTGTCTCCAAGCAGCACGACCGGATAATCTGCGAGACAAACGCCCTCACCTGGCGCGGTCTGCCCTGCGATCGTCGCATTCGATTTTATATTCAGTCGTGATTGCAGATGAATGGTTCCCGACACTGCAAATACTATAATGCGGGGCTGGCTCATTTGAACCGCCTCACGGAGGCTACCCGGTCCATTATCATTCAGGTTGTTCACTATAACGACCTTACCTCCCCGGCCACCCGTTGTATATTTTCCAAAGCCTTCGGCTCCGGGAAAAGCTATGGGAATGTTGTCTATAGGAGCACGCACGCTATTCTTTTGTGCTGAACATCCGGAAAAATGCATGAAGACGAAATAAAAACAAATAACGATCAGGGATCTCATCACTGGCATATTTAAATAAAAAAGCTGCGTTCGAACGCAGCTTTTTTGAATCAAAAAAATTTTAGTATCCAGGATTTTGAGTAAAGTTCGGATTCGCACTTCTTACCGGTTCAGGTATTGGAAGCAACTCAGACTTGCCGGTTGTAAAACCGGTAGCGAACCTCGACAATGCGGTCGTATTGATCGCCGACGTAATCCAATTTACTTTCGTTGTACCTGATGGTGTGGAGGATGGCGCCGGCTTATAGAACGAGTTGGCCCACAGCGCAGCATTATCCGAAGTATTATTGTTCTTATAATACATGGCAGCAGGCAGGTTGGTAACCAGAGAATATGCAGGAGGGCCAGCCATGTAAGAATAAGCATTCATGCCCGCATTGGTTGACAACCTGGTTAGATTTGCTTTTGTATCTGCTAATGCCACTGCCAGAAGGTTCCAGCGGATCAGATCATATTTGCGCACACCTTCACCACCAAGTTCCAAAGAACGCTCGCGCACAATAGCCTTAAAAAAAGAAGTTTTATCAAGACCGGCAAGATCCACGGTTGCGTCAGCCGTGTTAACGGGCTTTCCATAACCCCTTCTTCTCACCATATTGATAGCATTGTATGCGGCCGACGTAGGGCCCGTGAGCTCATTCTCCGCTTCCGCAAACATTAGCAATACATCCGAATAACGCAGGATCTGCCACTTGAGTCCCAGGTATTGAACGGCGTTCGTTGGAGACACTACGGGATTGGTTACCCAGTCCCTCCTGTATTTTCCGTCATTCAAAGCCGTAATGGCCTGTCCGATTTTTGTAGAACCATCCGCAGCCACATTGTAAGGGGCGATGGTTACGTCCCTCCTGGTATCTGTTGAATCGAACAAATAAAAATAGCTCGGGAGTGGATTCACGCTGCTGTTTCCAAGATTGTTTACCCTTGGTCCGTTATAATAACCCAGCTTGGTATCTTCCGCGCCGGTGAGGCCTGCAGCGCTGGCCTGGAACATCAGTTCTCCATTAGGGTCGGCTATAACGTGGGCGCATACCTGATTTTTCCAAAGGGATTTAAAATCCGGATTTAGAGAATGCTGTCCCGAATTAATGATATCATTGGTTTCATCACGGGCGATCTGATAGTAAGTCTGGTAGTCGGCCCTTCTTTCCATTTGGCCATTCTGACGAAGCGAATAACCTCCTCTGAAAAGAGCAATGCGCGCCCTCAGGCCTTTCACCGTTCCTTTTGTAATGCGTTCATCCATCGGATCGCCAATAGACGACAGGTCGTTACGCCACGGTACGAGGTCTTCAGCCGTTTTCAGATCGGCAATGATGTGGTTATACAAAGTATCGCGATCGACCCGCGTTGGGAATGGATTGCCGGATGCGACGGACGAAGCCGGGGTGAAATGCGCTGGCAGATCGCCCCAGTTACGGATCGCTTCAAAATAAAACTGCGCCCTCAGCGTAAGCGCTTCGCCATACATTCTCTGAAGCTTTTTCTTATCCTGATCGCTACCATTAGCATACATCGACATTTTCGGAATATTTTCAATGCACACATTAGCGAATTCGATCCCCTGGAATAACTGATTAAATGGAGCAGAGATCTGCGCATTACTTGATGTAGCCTGATAACGTGCAATATCCCTGCGGTCGTTGTCCGCAGCTCCTGAAGGTCCCTGCATTTCATCGTTATCGACAGGATAATAAAGACTCAGGCGGTTACCATAGCCAGCATCGCCCACCAAACGGCTATACACACCCGAAAGTGCGCGATACGTGCTGGGCACATCCTTAAAGACCATCTCGCTGCTCACTTCCGTGATCGGCTGCTGGTCGAGATATTTTTTGCAGCCGGCGAGTACCAACAAGGTAAACGCGATGCCTGCCGTTGCCAGTTTATTGAAATATCGAAGATTCATACAAATTTTTTTTTCGAATGAGTTAGAACGAAGCGTTGATACCGAAAATGAATACCCTGCTCTTAGGATACGCTGAATAATCGAGGCCCGGCGTAAGCGGACTATTGCGTACACTCACTTCAGGATCATAACCCGAATAGTTGGTGATGATGGCCAGATTGTTTGCTGTAAGATAAAGCCGCAGCTTGCTCATATGTATGCTTCTCAGCGTACTCGTTGGCAGCGTATACCCGAGCGTCAGGTTATTTAAACGCAGAAAAGATCCGTCTTCAATTGCCCACGAGCTTGGATAAAACGCACCGGAACCCTTGATCGGCTGCCATATAGAGGCATTGGCATTTAATGCGTCCAGCGAGGCGGGATCGATGCCCACCACCTGGTTCGAAGAATTCACCCATTGTGCGGTTTCACCTGTTGCGGTAACCACTCTCCAACGGCTAGCCATGATCGAAAGCAGATTGGAATTGGCGGTGTATCCGTTGGTGAACTCGATCTTGTTGGCATTGTACACATCGTTGCCATAAGAGAAGTTCACAAAAATGCTGAAGTCCCAATTCTTATACGTGAACTGCTGATTCAATCCGCCTGTAAATTTTGGATTGGGATTACCGATGATCCGCCTGTCGTGATCAAGGTCCACCACCCCGTCTTTGTTCAGATCCTGGAACTTGACGGATCCCGGCTGCACAACTCCAATGATGGAAGCATCGTTGACCACGCCGGATTTCAATGTGTATACGTGCGTAGTTGAATTATAATCGAAATCATTCACGGTATAAAATCCATC
>DATMHB010000687.1:0-3461 GCA_035555175.1 Flavisolibacter sp.
GCAAAAGTGAAGAGCATATAGCCCATATCCTTCAAAAAAAACACGGCGAGCACACCATAAAGAATGAAATGGAGCTCTACCCCGCTGTTCATTCCCTGCAGATAAACAAAGCCTGTGAAAAAAGGATAGAGAATGAAATAGCTCAGAAGTCCCGCCTGGTACTTATGAAAATAATTGAAGCAAAGCACGGCAACGCTCAGCGAACTTGGAAGGCACGCGAGCAGCCAAACATGAAAAGGAAGCTGGTCGTTGTGTAGCAATCCTATGATGGGGATCAGTGTTCCGGAAAGTAGTTGAAAAAAATTGAGCAGGTTGAATACATTCAGTTTACGACGCTCGTAATCATCCATGCTTTCAGTAATGCCAATGTTCTTGATCTGCTGAAGAAAGTAAAAAAAATGCCGCTTGATTGTTAGATAAAACCGGTCCGGCTCAATGGAGCGAAGTTTCCCTTGAAGGGATAGTATTTTTGCCTGAATGAGTTCCATAGTGTATCAGTTAGACGGTTAGGGTAGAACAAAATAGTCAATTTGTTCAATTGTTCAAATAGTCAGCAGACTTATAAATAACAAAAAAAAACTACGGATGAGCTTTTTCTATTTGTTATGATTATCTGTTGTTTACGATCAATAATGATCCTTTGTTATATAACAGTGATGGATAAATGAAAAAGCCTCCGGTAACGGAGGCTTGATTATTTGTAATCAACGCTTTATGCCTGCTCGGCGTATACTTCTGTTGGAAGACAGACGCATACCAGGTTCCGGTCTCCATACGTATTATTAACTCTTGCTACCGCCGGCCAGAATTTATTCCATTTTACATAATCGAGTGGAAATGCTGCCATTTCCCGGCTATAAGGCTTCTTCCATTCGTCGCTGCATACAATAAATTGCGTGTGCGGCGCATTCTTTAAAGGATTGTCTTTTTTATCGATTTGTCCTTCTTCGATCAGCGCGATCTCTCTTCTGATGCTTAATAGCGCATCGCAAAAACGATCCAGCTCACCTTTGTCTTCACTCTCTGTTGGCTCGATCATTATCGTTCCCGGAACAGGAAAGGACATTGTGGGCGCATGGAATCCGTAATCCATCAGTCGCTTGGCCACATCTTCGGCTTCAATTTCCGCACTTTTCTTGAAGGGACGCAGATCCACGATGAATTCGTGCGCGCACGCGCCGTGATGATTGGTATATAAAATATCGAACTGGTTCTTTAATCGCTCGAGCATATAGTTGGCATTGAGGATGGCGTATTCGGTTGCCATGCGTACTCCATCTTTTCCTAACAAGCGGATGTAAGCATAAGAGATCAGCAGAATAGAAGCGGATCCATACGGCGCAGCTGAAACAGCACCCTGTCCATGTTGATCATTCAATACAGATGCCCGCTTCGACACCGCCGTATGTCCCGGCAAAAAAGGAGCGAGGTGAGACTTTACACAGATCGGTCCCATGCCGGGTCCGCCACCGCCATGCGGAATCGCAAATGTCTTGTGCAAATTCAGGTGACATACATCGGCACCGATCAGACCCGGCGCTGTCAGTCCCGATTGCGCATTCATGTTCGCGCCATCCATATACACCTGGCCGCCGTAGCTGTGCACAATATCAGTGATATCCTTCACTGTTTCCTCGTATACGCCATAGGTAGAGGGATAGGTGATCATGATGCCCGCCAGCTTGTCCGCGTGCTGCGCAGCCTTTGCCTTCAGGTCTTCGATATCGATGTATCCGTTTTCCAAAGCTTTTACCACCACTACGTGCATACCGCACATAACAGCCGATGCAGGATTGGTACCGTGCGCAGAGATGGGGATCAACATCACATTCCGGTGTGCCTCACCCCGGCTTTCATGATAAGCCTTTATGGTTAGCAATCCTGCATATTCGCCCTGTGCGCCACTGTTAGGTTGCAGACTGCATGCATCGAAAGCAGTGATCTCGCAAAGATATTTTCCGAGCTCACGAACAATGAACTGATAGCCTTCGGTCTGATCTTTCGGTGCGAACGGGTGGATCTTACTCCAATGAATCCAGCTCAAAGGGATCATTTCCGACGCAGCATTGAGTTTCATCGTGCAACTGCCGAGAGAGATCATGCTGGTGTTGAGCGAAAGGTCTTTGTTCTCCAGCATCTTGATATAACGCATCATCTGCGTTTCACTGTGATGGCTGTTGAACACCGGATGGGTGAGGTATTCAGAAGTTCTCGTCAATGCGGTAGGAATAGCATCGAGGCTGCCATCGTTTTCAATGGAGAAATCAACAGGATCAACATCGTTTACAAATGAATTGATCACATCGAAAAGGTCTGACGTTGTAGTTGTTTCATCCAATGAAATGCCGATATGCTGGTTGTCGATGTAACGGAAATTGATCTGTTGACGTTCGGCTTTCTGAAGAAATGGTGTCACATCGTCTACTTTCACCACAACCGTATCGAAGAAATATTCGTTCACCACTTCATAGCCGCGTTCTTCCAGTGCATTGGCCAGCGTTTGGGCGAGGAGGGCCACACGCTTCGCGATATTACGCAGGCCATCCGGTCCATGAAATACGGCGTACATCGCGGCCATATTGGCAAGCAGCGCCTGAGCCGTACAGATATTGGAAGTGGCTTTTTCTCTTTTAATATGTTGCTCGCGCGTTTGCAAAGCCATGCGCAGTGCGCGGTTGCCCTGTGCATCAACGCTTACACCAATGATTCGGCCGGGCATGCTGCGCTTGAAATCATCTTTGGCAGCAAAGAATGCGGCGTGGGGTCCACCATATCCCAGGGGCACGCCAAAGCGTTGTGCTGATCCGAATGCGACGTCGGCATTCAGTTCGCCCGGAGGCGTGAGCAGCGTGAGCGCAAGAAGATCTGTCGCCATGGCAACAAAACCGCCTGTTTCGTGCACATGGTTGATGAATGTCCGGTAGTCTTCAACCGATCCCTGATCGTTCGGGTATTGTACCAATGCACCGAAATAAGTTTGATCAAGACGCATGCTTTTATAGTCACCAAAGACTACTTCAATGCCCACTGGAATGGCGCGCGTCAGCACTACGTCTTTCGTTTGAGGGAAAGTTTCCTGATCCACAAAAAATTTGGGCCGGGTAATATGATGGGTGTCCTTGTTCAGCAGATTGAAGAACATGGTCATGGCCTCTGCACCAGCTGTTGCTTCATCAAGCAGAGAAGCGTTTGCGATGGGCAGGCCGGTCAGGTCGCTGACGACAGTTTGGAAATTCAGAAGGCTTTCAAGACGTCCCTGCGAAATTTCAGCCTGGTAGGGCGTGTATTGCGTATACCAGCCCGGGTCTTCAAAAACATTGCGAAGGATAACGCTGGGGGTTATAGTATCGTAATAACCTTGTCCGATATAATTTTTAAAAACCTTATTTTTCAGTGATACCTCTTTAATATGATTGAGGTAGTCGTGCTCGCTCATGGCAGGTGGCAGGTTGAGCGCTGTT
>DATMHB010000688.1:0-2067 GCA_035555175.1 Flavisolibacter sp.
AAAGGTGCAACACTTACGCTCACGCCCAGGGATTACCATATTTACGAGAGGGCCATTCGCAATTATGAGCATAATGACTTTTATATGAAGGACGGCCATTATTTTCTGAATGGAAAAGAGGTGAACGCCTACACCTTTAAAATGGATTATTACTGGATGATGGGTGATAACCGTCACCAGTCGCAGGATTCCCGTTACTGGGGGTTTGTGCCGGAAGACAGGGTGGTTGGAAAAGCATGGCTCATCTGGTTCAGTTGGGACAGCGGACCACGCTGGAACCGGTTGTTCAGGACTGTAAAATAACCTATCTTTAATTGCCTTCTCCAACGGGAAGGCATTTTTGTCTCTATCATACTACAAATATTTATGAAGGAAAATAAATTCGAATTTAATTACACGGTTTTTGAGAGCATTGATGAATTACCTGATGAACAACGCTGGTTGCTGAACGAAGCCCGGGAGATCACAGCCCAGGCCTACGCACCTTATTCGAATTTCCAGGTGGGCGCGGTGGCCAAGCTGGCCAATGGAGAGATCGTTGCAGGAAGCAATCAGGAGAATGCATCCTTCCCTGTGGGGCTGTGCGCAGAACGCGTGCTACTTGCCTCAGTTTCTTCCCTTTTCCCTAAAGTACCAATAGAAACGATCGCTATCAGTTACAAGAGTGAACACGTAAAAAGCGACCATCCCATTTCCCCCTGTGGCATTTGCAGGCAGTCGCTCCAGGAATATGAAACCAGGGTGGACCATCCGGTGCAGCTGATCCTTGGTGGCATGACCGGGCCCGTGTATATTATCGATAGCGCCAGCCGCTTGTTGCCTCTCGCTTTTACGAGTGAAGAGCTCCGTTAGAAATTTTTTGGAAGGATGCCGCTGCTCAGGCTTTTGAATTTTCGTTTATTTGAGTGGCCGTGGATCGCACGAGATCCTCGACATCCTTGTCTTTTCAATAAATGTGATCAGAACGGATTTGTTTGGGTAACAGAGCAGCAGATGGAACTACCCTACAGCATTCGAGAAATCAAATTGCTGCACTCCGTGATAGAACCTGGCCTCATGATCGAGCAGCCATTTCTTGCGCCATAAGCCCCCTCCGTAACCCACGAGCGAATGATCGCTGCCGATCACGCGGTGGCAGGGCACAATGATAGCGAGATTATTTCTTCCGTTGGCGGCGGCAACCGCACGGATCGCCTTGACGTCACCATATTGTCGCGCCAGCTCATTATAGCTTATGGTGCGCCCGTAAGGAATTTTATACAAGAGATCCCACACCTTCATTTGAAATCCGGTTCCGTCCTGATTAAGAGGAAGATTGAACGATCTTCTTTTACCGGAAAAGTATTCGTCGAGCTGGCGGGCGCAGGATTGCAGCAATTTATGATGATCGCTTCCCATTTGATTCTCCTCGGCAAAAAGAACCGACTTGATATACCGGTCCGAGGCCTGCAGCTTCAGCTGACCAACAGGAGAAGGATAGTAAGCAGTGTAAAGATTCATTATCCAATTTTTAATCCATTGGATACAGGATGTTTGGGCTGAATTAAAACTACGTCTTTATTTTCATCATAGATGCCAAGGACGAGGCATTCGCTGAAAAAACCACCAATATTTTTAGGCGGAAAATAAACGACTGCGATCACCTGCTGGCCGGTCAGCCCATCGGGACTATAAAATGCCGTGATCTGTGCCGACGAGCGCCTATAACCCAAGTCTCCGAAATCAATGGTAAGCTGATATGCAGGTTTGCGTGCTTTGGGAAAACGCTTTGCCTCCGTTATTGTACCAACCCGGATGTCAATCTTTTCAAAATCTTCCCATGTGATCGTGGACTCAGGCAGTTGCATGACCGAATATACTAAAAGGGAGGAAGCGGTCAGCCCAATAATGCAGCGAGGTTCAGCAGTTCGTCTTTTTTGTACTGGTCCTTTTCATTGTCAAAGCAGCGCGAAGCTTCTTCAAGCAAATGTTGGATGACCTTTTTGTTGGACAGCGGCTTGAAATAAGACGGAACAGGGGGCACTGAAATGCGTTTGAAATAATTCTCAACGTCCTTGTGTGTAAAAA
>DATMHB010000689.1:0-5313 GCA_035555175.1 Flavisolibacter sp.
TTGCGATCACATCGCGCGCGGCGTTACTTGCATCGGCCCATTTTGCTCCTTCTTTGAGGATCCTGAAAGCAGCCTCCTGCGCATCATATACGATCTGATAAATGGCTCGTTCTTCGGGAGAGAATTTGCCATTTGCAGGAATGGTCCTCGTTACATCGGAAGTATAGCCGTGGTATTCGGCACCCACGTCCATGAGGATCAGGTCACGTCCCACTCTTGTCCTCGTATTCTCCATGTAATGAAGAATGCACCCGTTCTCACCAGAACCGATGATGGAACCATAGCCGACACCCTCGGCTCCGTATTTCTTGTGCACGTATTCATGAAGACCCTGGATCTCCAGCTCGGACATATCGGGGCGAACCGCCTTCATCACCTCGTTCTGTCCCATGCACGAGATCTCTACCGCTTTTCTCAATAGGTCGAGTTCTTCCGGCGTTTTGATCTCTCTTAAGCTTGCAGTGATTTTTTGAAAGAGCGCCACGTTAAATCTCATTCGGTCAACCTCATCCCGGAAAGCGATGAGTCCGGTTGAGTCGCGAAGAGAAAGGAATGAGGTTATCAATTTATTGGAAGCGTACAGTGGGTTGACCTTTGAACGCTCCTGGATATTTTTTTGCACCTGTGCCAGATTCTCATTGGTCACGAAATTTCGAAGGGAGGCGAGGTCAGTGTACACGCCGGTATTAAAATCTTCAGGTACGGCGGCGCGCTGTTTGAACTGTTGAATAAGTTTGAACAGGCTTGCAGGGTCCCGGCTGTCCGCAACATCCTGTGGAAGGCGGTCCATAATGATCTTTTCGAAGCGGGAAAGATCGAGATTGAAAGCCGCGTACGCTTCACCATTATATACGTCGGTAAAACCCAGGTTTTTCTTTACGCCTTCATCACCAAGCCTCCTGCCTGTCCAGCGTTCGGCGCCAGCATCGCGCTTCTGAACAAAGAACAGTTCGCTGTACTGGTGGCCATCGGCTGCTGTTTGCGGTTCTTTGAATATAAAAAGAACGGCGTGTGGCTCTTTATATCCGGTAAAATATAAAAGGTCAGGGTTCTGATGATAGAAATAGTCGATGTCGTTTGAGAATGTCCGCGTTGGTGCCGCAAATACCACCATTACTGAATTTGCAGGCATCAGGGCACGCGCAGCTTCACGTCTGCCCTTATAAAATTCCTTCGACAGATAATCTTTCGGCAGGTCTTCCTGGGCCCTGGCATAAGAAGAAAAAATAAATGCAAGGGCCAGCAGGCGCAGATGAAAACGATTGAACAGCATAGAATGGTTTAGGTCCTTAAATTAAACCATTCCTCTCATAAAACCAGAAACGCATCCCGGAGGATACGTCTTCTAAAAGCGGGAATAGAAAAAGCTACTCGTCATCCTCTTCGTAGTATGATTCCTCATTATTGTTGTAGTGCTTTTCCCAAACCTCGACCATCTGGTCACTAAGACATTCAAGAATATCGTAGATCTTGTCATTCTTGCGCTTCCACTCCGTTTTCAGCTCATCCCTGTATTTAAAAACATACATACAGTGATCAGACTCCACAGTTACCTTGATCAATTCGATCGGCGCATCTGCTTCTTCCTGTACCAGATAATAGCAACCCGGCTCTAACAATCCATACGAATACATGTTCATCCTCCGTTTTAGGTGGTTTTATAAATTTTACTTTGGTCAGTAAGAGGTAGTAAGTAGAATTAATGGGTAGTGGGGCAGTGTTCTGATCTTTAGGCTATACCATCCCGCCTAAGTATACAGTCAAAATTAGTGGTTTTCGTTGCAGAAATACAAGAATTGGCCGAAAAAAATAAAAGGTTTTCAAGTCACTGAAAATGAACATCTTAAAAAGCATTAAAGAATAAAATAATTTTCAAAAAAGCTAAATTACTTAGCAAAAATAGGGATTATTTTTCTTATATTTGCCCGCTGTTGAGCTGAAAAAAATTGCAGGTCCTTTAGATACGCTGTAGCCGCTGTTGCCCATGTCATCATCGATTTAATTAGTGAACCCTTGACCTGTTTGCGAAAAAAAATCGATCATCATTCGCCGGAACCAGTATTTCGATAGGCCAATGCGTTTACATCTTGCCCTGCTATTCACTCAATAAATTAATTTTACGCAAAATTGTGCTGAACAATAAATCCTATGGCAGAAACTAAAAAGCAGCTCTTCGATTATACGGAGGAAAGCATCAAAAGTTTAGACTGGAAAGAGCATATCCGCCTCCGGCCCGGCATGTATATAGGAAAGCTGGGCGATGGCTCAAGTCCCGACGATGGCATATATGTATTGGTGAAAGAGGTGATCGATAATTGTATAGACGAATACACGATGGGCTATGGAAAGACCATCGAGGTCACCATCGACAAAAAAACCGTTACCATCCGCGATTATGGCCGCGGCATTCCCCTGGGTAAGGTGGTGGACGTTGTAAGCAAGATCAATACGGGGGCTAAATACGACAGCAAAGTCTTTCAAAAAAGCGTCGGCCTGAATGGCGTGGGAACGAAGGCCGTCAATGCATTGAGCCAATCATTCAAAGTGGCTTCGGTGCGCGATGGAAAAATTAAGGAAGCCGAGTTTGAACGCGGCGTGCTGGTAAAGGAACACAAGGAAAGCAAAACCAGCGAAGAAAACGGGACCCTAGTTACTTTTATCCCCGACGATACCGTCTTTAAGCATTTTCATTTTATTCCCGAGTTCCTCGAAAAGCAGATCTGGAACTATTGTTTCCTGAATGCAGGCCTCAAAATTCTTTTCAATGGCAAGACCTTTGTCAGCAAGAACGGTCTTCTCGACCTGTTGACAAGAGAAACGAATGCCGACACCAATCCGGATAATAACCGATATCCCATCATTCACCTCAAAGGGGAAGATATCGAGATCGCCATCACGCATAATAATGATTATGGTGAAGACTACCATTCATTTGTAAACGGACAGCATACGACGCAGGGTGGCACACACCAAGCCGCCTTCCGCGAAGCTTATGTAAAAGTGATCCGCGATTTTTATAAAAAAGACTATGACGCTTCCGATATCCGCCAGAGCATTGTGGCAGCATTATCGGTGCGCGTGGTAGAGCCTGTATTTGAATCGCAGACGAAGACAAAGCTTGGTTCTGTGAACGTGGATGAAGGGGGTCCGAGCATGCGCCAGTTCATTCTTAATTTTCTTTCAAAAGAGCTCGACAACTACCTCCACAAAAATCCCATGGTAGCGGATGCTTTGAAGAAGCGCATCGAACAGAGCGAGAGGGAGCGGAAGGACCTTGCGGGCATCAAGAAGCTCGCCAACGAGCGGGCCAAGAAGGCCAACCTTCATAATAAAAAGCTACGCGATTGCCGGATCCATCTGAACGATGAGCCGCCTGCGAAAGGAAAGCAGGAGTTCTTCGCCACTCAAAAAGAGACGACGATCTTCATCACCGAGGGCGACTCGGCGAGCGGGTCCATTACAAAGGCAAGACAGGTAGAGACCCAGGCTGTCTTCAGCCTGCGCGGCAAACCGCTGAACTGTTTTGGAATGAGCAAGAAAGTGGTTTATGAAAATGAAGAGCTGAACCTGCTGCAACATGCCTTAAATATTGAAGAGGGCCTGGACGGTCTGCGTTATAACAGGATTGTGATCGCTACCGATGCCGATGTGGACGGGATGCACATACGCCTGCTCATCATGACCTTCTTTCTCCAGTTCTTTCCCGACCTGGTGAAGAATAACCATGTGTATATTCTTGAAACGCCTTTGTTCCGCGTTCGCAACAAACAGGAAACGATTTATTGTTATTCGGAAGCGGAGAAAGCCGATGCCGTCAAAAAGCTGGGTAGCAAACCTGAGATCACAAGGTTCAAAGGGCTGGGTGAAATTTCACCCGACGAATTCGGCCGCTTTATCGGTGACGAGATGCGCCTTCAGCCCGTGATTCTCGACCATGGTGATCATATCCAGCACCTGATGGAGTATTACATGGGGAAGAATACGCAGGAACGGCAGGAGTTCATCATTAATAACCTGCGTGTGGAGCTGGACACGGCGGAAGCCGTTTCAGCGTGATAACTGCAAACCCATTGTGGTTCTGCATGTGCACGTGGCCAATGCAATCAATTAATTAAACTATCATCAAGCTTATGATTCATGTTGTTTTTCAGCACGCTGATGTGGCGGTTTTAAAAAAAGCGATCGAGCTGGATGCAAGCCTCGAAGGGATGATTCTGGAGATCAGGGACGAATTTGCGGTGGGACCTTTGCAGGATCTGGAAACAGAAGAAGGATGGACCGCCCGCCAGAACTGGTGGAAGAACCTTCTTGATATGTCGCCCTACGCATCTGAAAACCTTGTAGGAAGTTTCGACGATCGCAATACGGTCGACAACATCAAACAGTTGTTGCAGGAAGATAAAAAAGAAGCCTTGTGGATCTGGATGGGACAGAACCAACACGATGTGTGCGGTTATTACTGGCTCATTGGCCAGCTGAAAGAATTTTCGGGAAGGGTAGTGGTCCTATATTTCAACAACCTTCCTTTTATCAATGAAAAGGGACAAATTTTTTATCCAACCACTTTGCATCAGATCCTGCCAAAGGAATTTTTAAAGGCAAAGAAGCTTAATCGCAAGGTAACCCCTAGTGAATTTGAAGTGGATCCTGACGAATGGAAAAGACTCAGCACTGAAAATGCGCTGGTCCGCATACTGGAAGGTGGGAAGAAGATCGTAGGCAAGGACGAATCCTATTATGATAATGATGTGCTGAATGGGCTTTCACCTGAATGGCAGAAAGGCAACAGGGCCATGCATTCGATCCTTGCTAAAATGAAGAATAAGACCGGCGATGTATTTCTGCTTTGGCGTCTTCGTGTGCTGGCGGAAGCCGGAAGGGTGGACCTGAATGGTGATACGGCGAAAGGCTGGAAAGATTTCGAGGTAAAATTAAAAACAAGCGGACCTGTGGAGCTAATGGCTGAAAATGCTGACGCCAGCGTGTAAGCTTCAGATGAAATAAAATATCCGATTAAAAAATGAGTACTACGAAAAACAAGAATTACGAACATGTTCAGACGGACCACGGCATTAACGGACAATATAAGACCTGGTTTCTCGATTACGCATCTTATGTGATCCTGGAAAGGGCCGTGCCTGCTGTGGAGGATGGACTGAAGCCCGTGCAGCGCCGTATCCTGCATGCCATGAAGGAAATGGATGACGGCCGGTTCAACAAAGTGGCCAATATCATCGGGCAGACGATGCAATATCATCCGCACCGAGATGCTTCCATTGGAGACGCCGTCGTGAATATGGGACAAAAGGATCT
>DATMHB010000690.1:0-2661 GCA_035555175.1 Flavisolibacter sp.
TGCATTTGATAATACTTACCGCGTTTTAAGAACCCGTATTGACCAGTTCGGTGTAGCTCAGCCCAATATCAACCCCGATAGAGAGCGCGACATCATTACGGTCGAGCTGCCGGGCGTACAGGACCCCGAGCGTGTGCGCAACTATCTTCAGTCTTCGGCCAATCTCCAGTTCTGGGAAGTTTACAAGTATGATGAACTTGAGGCCAGCTGGCTCGCTACAGAACGCGATTATGATGCTTATGTAACCGGCAATACCGGCATTCCGTCTACAGTGGATTCGACCGCAAAAAAAGATACAACAGCTACGGTGTCTACGGCTGCAAACGACACGTCAAAAAATAAAACCGCAGCCGCGGATACTGCAAAGGCTAATCGTCGTTCATTCAAAGCCGAATTCTTTAAGAACGGCGTGGGCCTGGTGGCCATCACCGACACGGCAGCATTCAGGAATTTGGTGAATGCACCCATCATTCGGAAGAATTTTCCTGCCGATGCAAAATTCGCATTTGGTATTCCTCCCCGCGATGACAATAATAAACAGGCGAAATATGTTCCGGTTTATGTGTTGAAAACAAAGGGTGCCGAAAAAGCTCCCATAGAAGGTGATGTGATCACATCTGCTTCGCAGACCTTTGACCAAATGGGCAGCAATCCTACAGTATCAATGGAGATGAACCCTACAGGCGCGCGTCTATGGGAAGCCATGACGAAAACGAGCCATGACCAGTCAAGACCAATTGCCATCGTTCTCGACGATATCGTTTACTCTGCACCTATTGCGCATAACGGAGCGATTTCCGGAGGGCGCACAGAAATCTCGGGCAACTTCCAGATCGAAGAAGCCAAAGACCTTGCGAATATCCTGAAAGCCGGCCGTCTGCCCGCTCCTGCCAAAATCGTGCAGGAACAGATCGTTGGCCCTACGCTGGGCGCCGATGCGGTTCGTGGCGGTGTAATGGCCTTCGCCCTTTCATTCATTGTGATCTTCCTCCTGATGTTGGTGTATTATAACACCAGCGGATGGGTGGCGAATATTGCCCTTATCCTCAACCTCCTCTTCACGATCGGTATACTGACAGGACTCGGGGCCACGCTTACCGCGCCCGGTATTGCAGGTCTTGTACTTACCATTGGTATGGCCGTTGATACGAACGTAATTATTTATGAAAGGATCAAGGAAGAACTCACCCGCGGAAAAGGATATATTCCTGCCGTGAATGAAGGCTACAAGCGATCGCTGCCACCCGTGCTGGACGCGCACGTGACCACGCTTCTCACGGCCATCATCCTCTTCTCTTTCGGGCTGGGACCGGTGAAAGGTTTTGCCACTACACAGATCATCGGTATTCTTCTTTCATTGTTCTGCGGAATCCTGGTGAGCCGCTGGGTAACCGATTGGTTCACGAATAAGAAGCGTCACCTCGAATATTTCACGCCACTGTCGCGTCGCATCTTCAAGCATGCCAGCTTCAGGTTCATTGAATACAGAAAAATCGCTTATGTGATTTCTTTCGTCGTGCTCGGACTGGGCATCGCCGCCATCTTCAATGGCTTTGATGAGGGCGTTGAATTCAAGGGCGGCCGCAGCTATACTGTGCGCTTCGACCAGCGCGTCGATAATAAGCAGGAAGCCATTACCGGCGATCTTGCGAAAGTATTTGGTGAAGCGCCTGTGATCAAAACGATAGGCGATAACCGTCAGCTTGATATTACTACAACCTATAAGATCGAGTCTTCAGGTCAGGCTGTCGACAGCATGGTTCAGTCGAAGCTCATGGAAGGCCTGCATAGTTACCTCCCGGCCGGGCTTACCTACACACAGTTCGACAAGCAATATAAATTGGCGTCAACGACTGTACTTCCAACCATCTCGGATGAATTGAAAAGAGATGCGAAGTGGGCGACATTCTGGTCGGTGCTGGTGATCGCATTGTATATCTTCATCCGTTTCCGCGACTGGAGGTACTCATTGGGAACCATCATCGCCTTGTTGCACGACGTTCTGCTTACCCTGGCGGTATTCTCCTTCCTGCGCAATGTGGTTCCTTTCCCTCTGGAGCTGGACCAGCACTTCATTGCGGCCGTGCTAACGGTGATAGGCTTTTCGATGAACGATACCGTGATCGTATTTGACCGGATCCGCGAATACAGCCGGCAGATGGTGGGTCTGCCAAAGGAGGCCGTGATCAATAAAGCCATCAACGATACTTTGAGCCGGACGATCATGACTTCACTCACCGTATTCCTCACCATCCTTATCCTGTTCCTGGTTGGTGGCGATGTAACCAAGGGCTTCGCCTTTGCGATGCTGATCGGTGTTGTTACCGGAACCTATTCATCCATCTTCGTGGCGGCTCCGATCCTTGTTGATCTGGGGGGGAAGAAGGCTCTTGGTTCAGAGACCGCAGCTGAAAAGCAGCAGGTGAAATCGAAGCCGGCGGTAGTTAAACACTGATAATAATAAGAACGATTCCAATAAAAAAAGCCTTCCTTTTGGAGGCTTTTTTTTATGAATTTCAAATTCAGATTCAAACCGCAAAGGAGGTCCCGCAACCACAGGTAGATGAAGCATTCGGATTTTTAAAAGTGAAGCCCCTGCTGTTGAGTCCTCCCTGGAAGTCTATTTCCATTCCGTAGAGATAGATCTCATGCGCCCTTTCC
>DATMHB010000691.1:0-7169 GCA_035555175.1 Flavisolibacter sp.
CCCCAGTCTCCATTTACGGGCAGCAGCAGGTATTCTTTGCCGCCGGTGATCTGGAACACACCGCCGAAGGTAGTTTCATCGAGGCGGGCAAATTCCTGCGCGGGTGTTGGAACAGGATTGTTCCATCCCGTGGCATCGCCACCTGCAGTTGCGCTTCCAACAAGGAATAATCTTCCGCTTGTGGGGAGCGCCACTTTTGGCGGAACTTTGTAGGGCGTCATCTTCACCTTTATGATGTTCGAGGTCAGCCGCTCATTGTTGTTGGCATAAGAAGAAGTCATGCGGATTTCCATGTCAACAGGAGCATTGAACGCATAGCCTCTGCCCACCAAAAAATTATTGAGCTCTTTCGCGGTAAAAGAGCTACTGAGTTTTCCCGTCTCCACCCTGGTATAGGGCTTTGAAAAATTCTTGCCTGCAGAATCGATCTCGATAGTGTATTTGTACTTCGACGAATCAGTAGCATATTTAGGAGAGGTCCAACTGAGTGTGAGTACGGTGTTGTTGGAGTCGGCAGGTGCGGGTGCTATCGTGGTTGAAGAAGCACTCAGCGTAGACGCGGTTCCGTTCGAATACAAAGGCAGCGTGTCAGCCTTATCACAGGCCACTATTATAGCAGCCATTCCCGTAAACAGTAAAACAAGATTGAATATTCTTCTCATAAAATAAAATTAGTTGTGTGTAACTGTGAACTTTCCTCTTTGGAAATCTACCTCGATCTTGTAATCGCCCGTTGCTGGCGGCGCAAGAAGGTCGCCTCCGTTAGCTTTGAAGTCGTCGCCGTTCACATTGTTAGAATTGTTCGAGCCGGTGTAACCATATTTCGCACCCCAGTCGCCATAATTCGGAACCAACAGGTAGGACCCTCCACCGGTAAGGGTGATGTGGTCGAGTCTGTATAGCGTTGGAGTGACCTGCGTGAATTTTTGCGTGGTTACCTCAGCATCTCCGCCACCCATCCATCCTTTGGGTGTAGCGCTTCCGGTAATGTATAATTTTCCCGATGCTGGCGGCGCCACCTTTGGCGGAATGGCGTAAGGCGTTACAGCATATTTCAAAACATTGGAATGTAAAGCAACTGAATTGTTCGTGAGGTAGGAAGTAACACGCATTTCAAGATTATGAGAAACGCCTGGCTTCAGCACTAACTGGTTCAGCAAATAATCGTTTAAATCATTTTGCGAGATCGACAGGCCAAGGTCATTGCTGATGGAAATGACCTTGCGCTGCGGATTAGTAAAATTGGATCCGGTCGTATCTATTTCCAACTGATAGCTTACATTCTGCGAGCTTACGCCGGTAGTGAACTTGTAGTCCGGATTCGTCCACGAAAGTCTGATGGCTTCCTGGTCCTTGGTGGCAAAGCTCAGCGGGATGGTAGCTGTTTGTGAGGCGCTGAGCACCGGCGCTGTTCCGGCTTCGTAATACACTTTATTCTCCTCTTTCTTGCACGATGCCAGAACAAAGAGAAGAAGTACGGATAAGAATATTGTGAGTTTATTTTTCATATGCAAACTTTTAAATTTAATAACCGGGGTTTTGTTTGAGATTGGTGTTTGCGTTTATATCCCTCGACGGTATGGGATAAAGTTTGTGATAAGGATCCACACCGGTTCCCGAACTAATGCCTCCTTTCCAGGGCCACAAATAAGTACCTTCAACGAATTTATTATACCGGATCAGGTCCGTACGGCGGAAGCCTTCCCAATATAGCTCTCTTGCTCTTTCGTCCAGAATAAAATCAGTCGTAAGCTGGCCTGCAGTAATATTACCCGAAGTGTTTCCGTACGCTCTGGTGCGAAGCGCATTGATATACTGCACGGCTGTATTCACGTCTCCACCTGTTCCGTTTCTCAACACGGATTCCGCATAGATCAAATACATTTCCGCCAATCGGAAAAGGGGCATATCAATGTCAGAATAATCCTGGCTGGACCCGGGGGCGGCCACCTTAACGCCATTTACGACGATACTGTCCCTGCGCACATTCCGGAATTTTGTCACAGCATAACCGTTTGTAAAATCGGTTTGGTTGGCAATCTCAAGATTTTGGCCGGAAATATAGAATTGCGCTCTTTTATCGGCATTGCCGTTCACATCAGGAAAAAGATTCACCAGGTTTTTTGTTGTTCGAATACCGCTCCAGCCACCGCTTACGCCTGAAGCAGAAGAAGGCATCGAACCGCCTACGGACGCATGTGTCAGAAAAGTTGTTCCCCCAAAGCCCTGTGTTTTCAATCCATCGTAATTGATGGTGAAAATAAATTCGGGATTATTGAGGTTATTGTCGGCGAGCATCAACCACCTGTAATTACTCAGTAGCGAATAGCCCGCGTCAATAACTTTTTTGGAATAGGTGATGGCGTCTGTAAAGCGGGGTGTTCCTGTGTATACCTGGGCATTCAGGTACAAACGTGCGAGCAGGGCCCAGGCCGCTGCCTTGTCTGCGCGGCCATATTCATTTGCACGGGGAGCAGGAAGACCGGCCTCCAAAGCTTTCAATTCTGATTCTATATAATTGAATATCTCCGTGCGTGTACCCTGTGGTGGAGGCGGGCCTCCGATTGTGCTGGCTTCTGTTACAAACGGCGGGTTGCCGTACAGGTCCATCAGCACCCAGTACTGGAATGCGCGAAGGAATCGTGCTTCTCTTGCATACTCACGGATATTGTCGGCATCGGCACCCGAAATATTTCTCTTGCTTAGCTTTTCGTCTGAAGACTCACGGATGAAATCATTACATAGGGTGATCTGATACAGGCTGCGATAATAAAGTCCTGTAAGAAAACTGTTGTTAGAGCTCCAGTTCATGTTGTGAAAATCCTGGATGCCGACATCACCCCACGAAATCACAGCTTCGTCAGTGCTCAGTTCCTGCGCTTTCCAGAAAAGACGAAAGAAGTCAGAAAACCCTTCGTCAATTCCCTGGACGTCCCCGTTCCCCGCAGGACCTTGATTGCCGGTCAGCGCAAAGCTTCCATATACTTTCGCCAACACCTGTTTGTAACCAGCCGCAGTAGAATACACGGTTTCCGACGTGACGTCGTTTGTAGGCTTCAGGTCCAGGTCCTTTGTGCAGGACTGAATGGTGATTACACCAAGTAATACAACCGCCGCCTTCAAAGTGAATTTTTTCATATAGTTATTTTACGCAATCGCAGATTAAAAATTAAGATTTATGCTCAACACAAAATTTCGCGGCCGCGGATAAAAATTATTATCGATACCGCCCGAAACCTCCGGATCCACTCCTTTATAGTTTGTAATCGTAAACGCATTCTGCACTACCACGCCGAGTCTCAGATCTGTTTTCTTGCTAATGAGGCTGCCGGCATGATAGCCAATGTTGATATTATCCATTCTAAGGAAGGACGCATTCTCAATGTAGTAGTCGGACAGGAAATATTTATCTCCGTTACCGGTAAAATTTGTCTCCAGCACATTGCGTGAACCATTTGCCAGGTATCCGAGTGGGTCAATGATATTTCTTTGCACGCCTGTGTTGGAAAACCTATTGTTGTACATATAATTATCCAGGTTGACACGAAGCGTAAACCCGCCATCCCATCTTTTCCAGTTCACATTGCTATACGCACCCAGGTAAACCTTGGGATCGGGCGACTTATACCTGTAGAGATCATTGTTGTTGATCACACCGTCGCGGTTACGGTCTTCGAACAAGCCTTCAATGGGCTTCCCGTTCTTGTCGTACACCTGTTGATATACGTAAAAGGAGTTCTTGGGGAAGCCTACGGAATTGATTTGAATGGTGCTGCCGACGCCGCCGGCGATACCACCTAGCAGGTTCCCGGGAAAATTAGGATCGTTGGTATAGGTGAGCTGTGTGATTTTGTTTTTATTGTACGTAATGTTGAAACCGAGGTCCCAGGTCAAATTCCGATTTCTCACCGGCTGGGTATTGACAGAGAATTCAACCCCCCTGTTTTCCATGTTCCCGATATTTGAAAGGATCTTATTTGAAAAATTCGTTCCTGCCGGTTGGTCTATCACACTAAGAAGATCCTTTGTTTTTTTCAGATAAAAATCAAGTGTTCCGGAAACACGCCCATCGAAGAAACCAAAGTCAACACCGATATTAGATGTCGCTGTCTGTTCCCACTTCAGATTTGGATTGTAGCCTGCGGGCCTGTACATGGCATAAAAAGTATTTCCTAACTGGTATTGCGCCTGACCATTGGACTGTGAATACCTCGGCAAATAGTCATAGAGGCCAATACCTTCCTGTTGTCCGGTAACACCATATCCCAGCCGCAGTTTCAGGTCGCTCAATACTCTTGAATTTCTCAGGAAGTTTTCATCCTTCATTCTCCATGCAAACGCGCCGGAAGGGAAAAGGCCCCACCTGTTATCAGTGGCGAACCGCGACGATCCGTCTCTGCGCAAAGTACCTGTAAGAAGATATTTACCCCTGAAGGAATAATTCAATCTTCCAAAGTAGGAGATTAGTATGTTTTCCGGTTTATCAAAAGGGTAGCTGGGCCACGTAATCAAAGTACCATCGGTTGTCCGGTCTGAATAAGGGTCATAACGCGGTGCATTTGCAATGACGGCTGTGTCCAGACTTCCATCAGCTTTCCGATAGAGAATTCCATTCGCAGTCTGATCTGCATTATAGTTGGTTGTCAAAAAATCCTGGTAAGAATAACCAGCTGTAACATCAATCCTGCTATTGATCGATTTAATTTCCTTCACATAATTCAAATATGCTTCCAGCAGGGTGTTTGATTTTTTCTGAAGATACCGGTTGTTCACGCCGCCGTGCTTGGCATCGGGCGAACGCATATAAGCTGAAGCGGCACTGTCCGGAACAAAGATGGTTCCCGAGCCCTTTGAGATATCGTACCCGAGATTCACATTTACGTGCAGGTCGGGTAAGAAATGGACTTTGTAGTCAAACTGGATATTGCCTATACTTCTTTTCACATCACTCTCATCAACTCTTTCTTCCAGCAGTCCCAGAGGATTCAGCGGAGATAATTTTCTCAGGCCCGAAATAGAATTTGGATCCAGCCATTCAAAATAACCTCCGAAACGATTGCTCTTCACCCTTACAGGCTGAGTGGGATCGAAACGAACGGCATTTCCAATGGCACCTTCGTTCGCAAATCTTGAACCGGCCAGTGACCCCTTGAGATTGACATCGATCTTTAAATGATTGTTGAGGAGATTTGGAGTCAGTGAGATCGACGCCGATTTTCGCTCCAGGTTCCCCGTGGTCAGTATACCGTTCTGGCGGAGGTAACCAATCGAAACGCGATAGGGAAGAACAGTTTTTACAGAACCGCTTACACTAAGATTGTTATCCGTGGTAAATGCGTTATCATAGATCGCATCCTGCCAGTCTGTATTAGCATTTCCCAGGAGCGCAATGTCTTTGGCGGTACCATGAGAATTTACATAAGCCCTGAACTCTTCCGGCGACAGCACGTCTGCTTTTTTCGGTAGCGTAGCCAGGGTGTTTTGCGTACTGAAAGTAAATCTTGGCGGACCGCTTCTTCCTTTTTTTGTAGTAATAATGATCACACCATTGGAAGCTCTTGAGCCATATATGGCCGTTGCAGAAGCGTCCTTAAGAATATTGAATGACTCGATGTCATTCGGATTGATCAATGAAAGTGGGTTGGCAGTACCTGCAATGCCACCATTAGCTACGGGCACACCGTCGATAACGATCAATGGATCATTGCTTGCATTTAATGAAGCGCCACCCCGGATACGGATGGTGCTGCCGGAGCCGGGTGCTCCACCATTGGAAGTGATTTGAACACCGGCCACTTTACCGGCGATCAATTGTTCCGGCGTTACAATAGCGCCCTTATTGAAATCCTTCGCAGTAATAGCGGTAACCGCACCGGTAAGGTCTTTCTTTCTCGTGGTGCCGTAGCCAATCACGACCACCTCATTCAGGCTGCCTGCTGTAGGGCTCAGGCTCACATCCGCAGTTGAAAGACCACTGATGTTGATTTCCCTGTACCCATAACCAACCGAGCTGAAAACAAGTGTAGTGGCAGTTGCAGGAACAGAAAGCGAATAGTTCCCGGTCTCTGAAGTAGTGGTGCCTCTGGAAGATAGCCCTTTCACGGAAACGGAAACTCCGGCGATTCCTCTGCCGGCAGAATCAGTGACTCTTCCTGAAATTATTTTGTCCTGGGCAAGGCCATTTATCGAAAAAAGGAGCAACAAGGGCAACCCAATCGCGGAGAGCAATTTTCTCAGGTTCATAAGCAATCAATGTTTATTGAAGTGAGTGTCCTAAACCCACAATGTGTATTAAGGACACAATTATAAATATTTTTTTTCTTGACAAAAAATTTCTTTGGCCGTAATAAGACAATCCTTACAAGTCCTTTGCTGCGGCTAAACCGCGAGCTTTTGCCCTCTTTCTTTCATACCTCTGCCGTTGTTCTTTAGCTGGCTTCTCACCTTGTATAATTTACCCGGACGGTGGGGCACATCTTCTTCCATTTCGTTGAGGTCCACAAGCCAGTTCTTAAGGGTGATCCTTTTTCTGAAATTTCTGCGATCGAGCTCCTGTCCCAGGATCGCTTCATACAGATCCTGCAATTCGCGAAGGGAAAATTTATCGGGAAGCAGGTTAAAGATCACTGGATGCTCAAGCACTTTCTCCCTGAGCCGTTGAAGGCTTGTATCGAGTATGAGCTTATGGTCGAATGCCAGCCGGTCTATTTCATCCACATAATGCCAGTGCAGTTCGTTGTCGGTTAACTGCAGTTTGTGACTTTTGATATTTACGAGTGAATAATAGGCTGTGGTTATGACGCGGCCGGAAGGGTGACGTCCAATATTTCCGAATGTCTGCACCTGCTCCAGGTACACATCGTGAAGTCCCGTGCGCTGTTGCAGCACACGATAAGGGGCGTCCTCCATGTGTTCGTCGGGCTTTACAAGGTCGCCCAGCAGCGAATACAATCCCTCGAATTCTTTCAGGTCCGATTTTATAAGCAGCACTTTGAGCCTCTTATCCTCGTAGCCAAAAATGACGCAGTCAACAGAAACTGCTATGTTGAAGTATTCGAGGTGGCTGCTCTTTTCAATGGCCGCCGTTTTTAATTGAACGGATCTTTGCATAAGCTTTTATTGAATAGTGACTTGTACGGTTTTTGATTCTTTCTTTGAGATCACTTTGA